>JBPCWG010000147.1:0-6024 GCA_051009705.1 Methyloligellaceae bacterium
TCGCTGTCAATTGCAACAATTAGATGAAGACCTGCTTGTCCTTGCGGGTCAGGTCACGGATTGCAATGCCGCCTTTTTTGATGTTGCTAATAATTTCAAGGGTTGCATTCCGGGCATTCACGAAATAATACGTCGCCAGGGAATTTTTGAAGGCATTTGGTGTCTTGATCCGGATGAGACCCTTGGCCCGGGACAAGCCGAGGAGATAGATCGGGTTTATCGGAGCTATCCGAACCTCAATGACGATCAGTTTATTGCGGATAATCTGGATAGATGGTTGAGCAGCTAAACCCCTTTACAACTGGAAGCCAATTCGCTATAAGTAACTAGTTAGTTACTTATTTCATCATATTTTGCTGATTCTGTTAACTTATCATGCAGAAAAGAATTTTGGTGTTTGATTGGAGATATGGGTGCTGAATAAGGTTTCAAAACGCAATCCTCAAAGAACCAAGGAATTGATTCATCAGGCGGCACTCACAGAGTTCTCCGATAACGGTTATGGTGGCGCACGGGTGGATATGATCGCTGAGCGGGCAGGTGTCAACAAGCGTATGATCTACCACTACTATGGCAGTAAAGACGCTCTGTTTCTCTATGTTCTCGAATGTGCCTATGAGAAAATTCGCTCACACGAAGCCAAGCTCGACCTGAAAATGATGGGCCCTGAGGATGCGGTCCGGGAACTGGTCAAATTTACATTCCTGTACCATTTCAAAAATCCCGAATTCATGCGCCTGCTCAACAATGAAAATCTCTACAAGGCGGAGCATATCAAGAAGTCAAAAAAAATCAGAAAGATGCATTCTCCATTTGAAGACCTGATGAAGGACGTACTTATTCGCGGCGAAAAAGAAGGGGTTTTCAGGAAAAATGTCGATCCCGTGCAGTTCTACATAACAGTTGCCTCGGTGGCCTATTTCTATCTGTCGAATATATTCACACTGAGTACGATTTTCGGCCGCAGACTGAATTCCAAGTCCGAACTGGATCAGCGGCTGGAGCATTGCATTGAAGTCATTCTTGGTTATCTGCGGCCGGCGTAGGAAAAAATTTGCTTGAATTTGTATTCACCGAACAGTTACTTATTAACTCCGGTTACTACGAATAAGCGTCTCCCATAAAGAGGTTTGTTGCGACGAGAAGGAATTGAAAATGGCAGAAGTCAGACTGGGACTGGTTATGAACGGGGTTACGGGACGCATGGGAACGAACCAGCATCTCATTCGATCGATCCTGGCAATTCGCGATCAGGGTGGCGTCGAACTGGCGAGTGGCGACCGGGTCATGCCCGATCCTATTCTCGTCGGGCGCAACGCCGGGAAAGTTGAGAGCCTTGCTTCCGCCCACGGCATTGAGCGCTGGACGACCGATCTCGATTCAGCAATCGCCAATCCCGAAGATCGGCTGTTCTTCGATGCCGCATCGACAAACCTGCGCAAAGAGCTTCTTATCAAGGCAATGGATGCAGGCAAGGACATTTATTGCGAAAAGCCGATTGCAGAAAGTTTTGAAGATGCCATGGCGCTCGTCCGCCATGCCGAGAAGACGGGTATCAAGAACGGCGTGGTCCATGACAAAATCTCTTTACCCGGTCTTCTCAAATTGACAAGTCTGGTGGAGTCTGGATTTTTCGGCCGTATCCTTTCCGTTAAGGGAGAGTTTGGTTACTGGGTTTTCGCCGGTGATGGTGAACCCGCGCAACGGCCGAGCTGGAACTATCGCAAGAAAGATGGCGGCGGTATCATTCTCGATATGCTTTGCCACTGGCGATATGTCCTCGAGAATATTTTTGGTCCCGTGCGGGCCGTCTGTTGTCTTGGCGCAAATCATCTGCCGCAGCGCTGGGATGAAAATGATGAAGTTTATGAAGCTGATGCAGATGATGCCGCCTACGCCATGTTCCAGCTCGATGGCGGCATTGTCGTACAGATCAACTCGTCCTGGTGTACCCGGGTCAATCGTATGGATCTTGTAACCTTCCAGGTTGATGGCACGGAAGGGTCGGCGGTTGCCGGTCTGCACAAATGTATTCGCCAGTCTCTTGCAAATACACCGAAACCGGTCTGGAATCCTGATGAACCCCGAACCCATGATTTTTTCCGGGATTGGGAAGAGTATGATGCCGACGGCACCTTTGATAACGGTTTCAAGATTCAATGGGAAATGTTCATACGCCATATGTTTGAAGATGCACCCTGGAAATATACCCTTATGGAAGGTGCGAAGGGTGTACAGTTGGCGGAGCTCGGACTGGAAAGCTGGGCCGAGCGTCGATGGATCGATATTCCCGAACTGGAGGGTTAAGAACCATGGTTAGTGTAACTCTGCCGACGCGGGAGGGGCAAACCGAGGCGTTCAAACTGAGTGAGCCGCGGGCGTTTGAACCGACGCCCCTGGCCTCCATGCCTCGCATCGCCTATGCCGCCTCTCATATTGTTGCAGATCCGAGCCAGGATGTTGATCCCTGGCTCGATACAGCCATTGACTGGGATGCAACCCTCAACTATCGCCGATATCTCTGGTCCCTGGGACTGGGTGTTGCCGAAGCGATGGACACGGCACAACGCGGAATGGGCATGGACTGGGAGAATTCCATCGAGTTGATCCGACGATCTATCGATGCGTCCCAGGACTATTCTCGCGAGAATGGTGTTCAGGCGCTTCTGGCCAGCGGCGTCGGCACCGATCATCTGGAACCTTCGGCGGATGTCGGACTGGATGATGTCATCGCAGCCTATGAGTATCAATGTGACGCCGTCGAAGAGGCCGGTGGACGCATCGTGCTCATGGCCAGTCGGGCCCTGACAAAGGCAGCACGAGGCCCTGAAGACTATGCCCGTGTCTATGAACGCATCCTGAGCCAGGTCAAAGAACCGGTTATCATTCATTGGCTGGGTGAGATGTTTGATCCGGCACTGCAGGGTTACTGGGGCGATGACGATCATCTCGAGGCCATGAAGACCTGTCTTGAAATAATCAACGCACACACGCACAAAGTAGACGGGGTCAAAGTATCCCTTCTCGACAAGGACAAGGAAGTCATCATGCGCCGCCAGCTCGCCAGCGGCGTCCGCATGTATACCGGTGATGACTTTAATTTTCCCGAACTCATTGCCGGTGATGAAGAAGGACATTCCGATGCCTTGCTTGGTATATTTGATGCCATCGCTCCGGCAGCCAGTGCGGCATTGGGGGCCATGGGGCGGCAGGATATGGCGGAATATCACGAAATTCTGCAACCGACTCTGGCGCTGTCACGACACATTTTCAAGGCGCCCACGCGTTTCTATAAAACAGGCATCGTGTTCCTGGCCTACCTGAATGGCATGCAGGATCATTTTCTGGTGGTCGGTGGTCAGGAGGGCACGAGATCGACTCTGCATCTGGCCGAGCTGTTCCGGCTGGCGGACAGTGCCGGACTATTGCGGGATCCGGAAGAAGCGGCCCGGCGCATGTCTCTGGTGATGAACGTTCATGGCGTTGTGCATTAGAACAATATTCGGAATGGATTGAATTAATGGCCGATAAGTCCCGACTCTCATTGAATACGGCGACCGTAAAATCGTGGACCCTCGAACAGTGTGTCGAGGCCTGTGTCCGTCACGGCATACCCGCTCTCGATCCCTGGCGCGACATCGTTCAGAAGGTAGGAGCCGATGCCGCGGGCAAGCTCATTGCAGAAAACGGTCTCAGGGTTTCGGGCCTCTGCCGGGGCGGGATGTTCACCGGCGAAGATGCGGCAGGACGCCAACTCGCCCTGGATGACAATAAAAAAGCTATTGATGAGGCGTGCGCCATCGGCGCCGACTGTCTTGTTCTTGTGGTCGGAGGGTTGCCGGCGAATTCAAAAGATATAGAAGGTGCACGCTCGCAGGTCCGGGATGGTATCGGTGCTCTCCTCGACTATGCGCGATCCTGCAATATGCCCCTTGGCCTCGAACCCCTTCATCCCATGTATGCTGCTGACCGGGCGTGCGTGAACACTTTGAAACAGGCCAATGACCTTTGTGATGAACTCGGTGAAGGGCTGGGGGTCGCCATCGATGTCTATCATGTCTGGTGGGAGCCTAATCTGGAGCAGGAGATCGCGCGCGCGGGAAATCGCATTCTTGGTTACCATGTCTGTGACTGGCTGGTGCCCACACGGGACCTGCTGCTGGACCGGGGCATGATGGGTGACGGGGTAATTGACCTGAAAACATTCAGCGGCTGGATCGAAAAAGCCGGATATGACGGCTTGATTGAAGTTGAAATATTTTCCGCCAAGAACTGGTGGAATAAGCCCGGTGATGATGTGCTTGAGGTTATGATCGAGAGATTTAAGACTCTTGTCTGAAATATTCCGGGCACGAAAGTCCGAGGTCTGGATTTTCTAGGTCGACAAGATCTTATCGTCCAGAAGACATCGCATAAATCCGGCACAATAAGCCGCCGCAGCGGGACCATCGGGAACATAGTCAAAAGGTTCGACCCCGATCCAGCTGTCGTAATTGTGCTCCTTCAGGGCTTTCACGACACTGTCGAACTCGTCGTCTCCCTGACCCGGTCCGCGCCGGTTTTTGTCGTTGACGTGGATATGGCCGAGAACGCCCCGGGGATGCCATTCCGCAATGAGTTCCGCTACGCTTTGGCGCTCATGCTGGCGCGCGGCGCTGCAGTCGATCATGGTAAGGATGGCTTTCGAGTTGATTTGTTCCAGAATTTCGGCGGCTTCAGCCACTGTGTTGACGAAATTTGCCATGGGTGGCGCCAGTGCTTCGATACAGTAAGTAACACCGGAATTCTCAGCTGCTTCGGCAATACTCGCCCAGCTCTCAATCCCCCGTTTCCTGGCTTCCCCGATTTCCTGATTATTACCGTTCTCAGGCAGCCGTCGTTGCTGGGGAGATCCGTGAACGAGATAGGTGCCTCCAAGGTCCGCACACAGACCGATCAACTGCTTCATAAATCCGACGGTGCGCTGGCGAACATCCGCATCCGATGACGTGATGGACAGGTTTTCGGGACGGACCAGCAGCCAGTGCAGCCCGGAAACCGGCACTCCTGCAGCGTCGCTGAATTTACTGACCTCGCTGATTTCCTTGGGTGTTATGGCGAGGGGATTGGAATTTAATGTATACGGCGCAATTTCAAGCCCCTCATATCCGAGCGCATGTGCGAATTCGAACTGTTCCCTGAAAGGCATGTCTCCCAGAACTTCATTGCAGAGTGTCAGTTTCATGCATCAATTCTCATTTGCATCGAAAAATCTGTCAAGGAACGAAGACCTGTGTGCCAACGAGGTATTTAATATTTTCCAAATACAAAGATTGACTCCAAAGGCAACATTCTTAGTATGTAACTAGTTAGTTAATTACGCAACACATAGTTTGCCCCTTATGTCCCAGTCTGCGGAAATCCTCTTTGGAGATATTCATAACCACAATGCCCTGGGATATGGGATCGGGTCACTCGAAAGGGCGATCGATATAGCCCAGACCCATCTTGATTTCTTCGCCTTTACCGGTCATTCCAGCTGGCATGACATGGTACCCATGGAAGGTGGTCGGGAAAGCCACTGGCTCAAGGGATTCGAGAAACTACAGTCCGGCTGGAGCAAGGTGCAGGAACTCATCGCGGACGCCAACCGGGCGCAAGACTTCAATGCTTTTCTCGGTTTCGAGTGGCATTCAAGCCAGTTTGGCGACCAGTGTGTTGTCTATCCTGACGACTTTCAACCCCTCGTTTATCCGGACCATATAAATGATCTCAGGAAATTCTGTCTCCAAAAGCAGGCCCTGATGATACCCCACCATATCGCCTATCCCCAGGGACATCGTGGCGTCAACTGGTCTGTGTTCGATGAGTGCTGCACGCCGGTTGTGGAAGTGTTCTCGGAACACGGCAACAGCGAGCATGACCGCGGGCCACTCACCTACTTCAACCATTCCATGGGACCGAGGGAGACGAGTCAAACGGTGCGCGCGGCGCTGGAAAATGGATTGAAGTTCGGTTTTGTCGCCTCCTCTGACAGCCACAGTG
>JBPCWG010000148.1:0-5895 GCA_051009705.1 Methyloligellaceae bacterium
TGGATTTCTTCGTAAACCGATACTCAATCACATGATTAGATGTATTCAACGAGCGGCGTGCGATCATATTCCGGTCTGATGTGCACGTCCACGACCCAGCATTTCCCCCCCTTTACGGCACTGAATCCGCGCTGAAGAGCAGAATTTAGGTCCTTCGGATCGCTCACCGGCCCTTCACCTTCCCAGCCTTGTGCTTCGGCAATAGCAACGAGATTGGGATCCGGGTCTTCGATCCGCTGCCCGATCCAGGCATTATCTACTGGACGGTCCCGGTCTTCGGCGACGTGCTGTTGGTGGGCTTCATCATTGAAGAAGGAACGATTGTTGGCAACAATGATAAGGAGCGGGATACGCTTATTTGCAGCCGTCCAGAGCGCATTGACACCCATCATGAAATCCCCGTCGCCCAGAATCGCAACAGGAATGCGTTCGGAATTCATATCCCTGAGGGCCAAAGCGGCGCCAATGGCCATGCCTGGTCCCGCACCGACACCGCCGCCACCATTACTGCCGATAAAGTCGAGGGGATGTTCCATCACATTTGCATTGGGAGGCCAGCCAATGGGGCGACTGATCAGACTTGTTTGAAATTCACCGGAAACAAAAGCAAATTCACGTGCCAGGTCGGCAATGCCTATTTCACCTGCGGTGAGGTCATTGGGTTCGATTTTCGGAACGGAGTGTTTCGTGTTCTTGGAAGTTTTTGTCGCGTCCCGGTCTCGCGTCAGGGCGGCAATTCCGGCTTCCGGGGTTGATGCGAGGGGTAAATCGACCGGCGGCAGACCCTGATAATCCATGCTCCAGCCACGATGCAGTTGCGAGTCTATAGAGATATGTATGATTTTCTTTGACTCGATGGAGCCTTTCGAAAGCTGGCTGAGCGTACCGGCGAGATCAACCCAGTCGATACTGATGATCAAGTCGCTTGCATCCACGAGATCTCTAATTTTGCCGCGCAAACGCCAACCGGTTTCCCCGGCAAAAAGCGGGTGCGATGACGGAAAACTTGCGGCATCCTTGGCGCTGGTCAATACGGGGGCATCAACTAGCTCCGCAAATCGGACTCGATTTTTCCAACCGTCCTCACTGCGATTGACCCGCCCGGACAGTATAAGCGGCTTGCTGGCTTGGTTAATGAGATCCCATGTTTCAGCGATGGACGAATCCCGAGGTTCGGTTTCCTCCGGCGATGAATAGCGCTTGATATCCAGTGGATCGCTGACCGATTGCAATTCCGTTTCCTGCAGACTGACATCAAGATTGATATAAACCGGTCCAGAAGGGCGTGTTCGTGACAGCAGGCTTCCGCGTCGTATGGCTTCGACAGAAGCCTCGGGAGAGGCGGGCTGGTCGTCCCATTTGGTAAAATTTCTCACCAGTGCACCTTGATCCGCCGCCGTATGGATCCAGTCGATCCAGGGACGGCGTTTGGCTGCATCAACCGGTCCGGTGGCCCCGAGAATTACCATTGGCACTCGTGAGCACCAGGCATTGAATATCGCCATCGAGGCATGCATCAGGCCGACATTAGAGTGTACGATGGCCGCAAGGGGTGTATCGGTTACGGCCGCATACCCGTGAGCAATGGCAACCGCATGCTCTTCATGCAGGCAAAGGATGATTTCCGGTTGTTCGTTGCCCAAATAATTGACCAGGCTGTCGTGCAATCCGCGATAGCTGGCGCCGGGGTTGAGACAGACATAGGGAAAACCCTGTTCCCGCAAGGCCAGAGCGACAACGTCACTGCCCCAGTTCGGTGGTTTGTTCGTATTTGAGTCTGACAAGTTGTTGTCCTTGTGATTAGTGGCGATTGTAAATTCAAGAAAGAGGAGCCCAAGGGCAATGAAATTTGACTAGAGTTTAGGTAAAGTCTTTTTCTGTACCCGGGACTTTACGCACCGGTGTTTCGGGTTTGATGTCCGGTTTACGGCGTTTATAAGTATTTTTTCCGTTTTCCATCCAGCGACCCTGGGTGGCGTTTTCGGCAAATTGCGTCCAGAGGGATTCCCAGTCCCCGAGTTCATAACCATGCCAGGGCGATTCGGGGTTCAGTTCAGGTAGTTCAAGTTCTTCCCAAATTTCCCGCGCGTTTTCCATAAACTCCTTGCGGGGTAAGGCCAGAGGAGGAAGAACATGCTTCAGGGTCGCATCAATCAGCATTGTGGAGTCAAATCCGGCTCGTTCAGACTTGGGTCCATGTCCAGGAGCTCGGAAGTTGGAGATCTGAACGTCTTCGGCGGGATTGCAGCGATAGGCCATAGACCAGAAGATCGCGTCGGGATTTAGGGGATCGATATCTTCGCTCACGGCGATTACCAGCTTTCCAATAGCCGATTGCAGTGTCGAAGCGCCTTTGAGACCCCGCCAGACTTCGTCCCGTGGGGTTCCCGGAGCAAATTGCAAAAAGAGCAGTTTGCGAATGTTCGTCAGCGGCTCATGCATGACGACCCGTTTGATACCCTTCACATTCAAATGATCCCGAAGGTGCTGCAGATAGAGCGGTTCATAAGCGACTTTCTTGATGACGCTGGATTCGCTCGGCGTCACCTGGCTGATAATAGAAGCAAATACCGGTTTCGATTTATGGGTGATGGCCGTCACTTCCATCGACATGTTAAAATCTTCGAGCGCTACATATCCGTGGCTCTCTCCAAACGGGCCCTCGGGTTCCAGCAATTCCGTGTCCACAAGACCCTCAATGACAATTTCCGCATCCGCCGGAATTTCCAGATCGACCGTTGCAGCCTGGCAAACACGAACCGGGGTGCCGATAAGAGCACCGGCCACGCCCATTTCATCCTGGTCGATTTTTAGCTTCTGTGGACCCGTAAACGCCACAGCGGGCGGGGCGCCGATGACAATCACACAGGGCATACGTTCGCCCCGCTCCTTGTATTTGAGCCAATGCAAATATCCTCCGGCGCCGCCAATGCGAGAGGCCATCCGTACTCCCAGGCGATTTGGGGCCTTCGGGGCGGCACGATAGGTACCCATATTGCGAATGCCGGTCTCAGGGTCTTTTGTTATACAAAGCGTCGCCGTGAAATAGGGTGCTGCGTCGAAACCGGGCGTGGAAATCGGTATTGGCAGGCGTCCCAATCCTCCGCGCATATCCTTCAGTTCATCTCCGGTGATGACGACTTCCTGGCAGGGAGCTTCTGCAATACGTTGGGAAGGTAGCGGGTTGTCAATTGCAGCCATCCACTTTTCACCAATCTGCTCAGCCGGCACACCCATGCCAATAGTGTAGATTTCGGGGGTTGCGGCAAGGGCACCGACGATGACCGGAATATCATACCGATAGCCACTGCCATCTACGACATTAGTGAAGAGAAATGCCTTGCGCCGGCTTTCCGGTATACCGCCGCGGTATTGCCATCGTACGAGAGGATGAAGTTCCGTATCTTTGTTAATTTCGCGATCGATCTGTTGGACCAGGCCGCGCTGCTTGAGATTTTCCAGGTGGGTTTGAAAATCGACAATAGCCGAGGTCTCTGAAGCATTATCGGATTTGTTGATTGTTCGTTCTCCCGTGAATTTCGGTTCCGCCCAAAGGTAATTGTTTTTAAAACCAATTATCTTTACTATACGAAATAAATCAAACAACATAAAAATAATCTTGGGAATTAAGATATAGATGATCGCTGAAAAGGCCCTTATTGCACTAACGGCGATCGCTGATCCTGAACGATTTGTCTTTATCATACTCGGCGTTGTCATTGGACTGTTCGTGGGTGTTATTCCCGGCATTGGCGGTCTGGTCGGACTCGCCCTCGTCCTCCCGTTTACATTCTCCATGGATCCATTTACGGCCCTGGCATTTCTGATAGGCCTTTCCGCTGTCACTGTGACCTCGGATACGATACCTGCCGTATTGTTCGGGGTTCCAGGAACCGTTGGATCTGCAGCGACGGTTATGGATGGGCATCCCATGGCCAAAAAAGGGGAAGCCGGACGGGCCTTTGGTGCGGCTTTCACGGCTTCTGTATGTGGCGGCCTATTTGGTGCGGCGCTGCTGGCAGCGTCTATTCCCATCCTGCGCCCGTTCATGCTGGCGATCGGAACGCCGGAACTCCTGGCCATCTGTGCGCTCGGACTTACACTTGTAGCCGCACTCAGCAAAGGTGCCGTGATGAAAGGACTGGCGGCCGCGTGCCTCGGCATTCTTTTTGCGGCCGTCGGCGATGAAGAACAGACCGGTGAATTGCGCTGGACATTTGACAGCCTCTATTTGCTTGATGGACTGCCCCTTGTGCCCTTGGCGCTGGGGTTGTTTGCCATTCCCGAACTGTTGGATCTTGCCATCTCAAAAAAGAGCGTGGCCGGTAAGGCCGAACGGCAAGATCGCTGGCAGCAATGGCTCGGCGTCAAAGATGTTCTTAAGAACTGGTCCCTGGTGTTGCGTTGTTCGTCCATTGGCTCCTTGCTGGGGTCCATACCCGGCATCGGTGCTGCCGTCATTGACTGGATAGCTTACGGCTATGCTGCGCGCACACTGCCTGGCGCACGGGAGAGTTTTGGCACCGGAGATGTGCGCGGCGTAATCGCCTCTGAAAGTTCGAATAACGCCAAGGAAGGGGGTGCGCTTGTTCCGACTCTTGCATTTGGTGTTCCAGGCTCGGCTTCCATGGCCCTGTTGCTTGGTGCATTTCTCATACATGGCATTTCACCGGGACCTAAACTACTTGGCGAGCAGCTTGATATTACATTTACCCTGATCTGGAGTGTGGCGATTGCCAATGTTGTCGGTGCAGGTCTCTGTTTCCTGTTTGCCAATGAGCTTGCGAAAATCGCGACAATCCGAGCCGGAATTCTGGTGCCTCTGGTTCTGGCGGTTACATATATCGGGGCATATCAGGGGTCTCGGGATATCCTTGATCTGTTTGTGCTCCTGGGAATAGGTCTTCTGGGCTGGTTTATGAAACGACAGGGATGGCCGCGACCGCCCCTGGTGCTCGGCTTCGTGCTTGGTGGGCTCATTGAGGATTATCTGTTTATTTCCATGACAAGATACGATTTCGCCTGGCTCCTCCGCCCGGGGGTCATGGTTATCACAATAATTCTGGTCCTCGTCCTTTTGCGTCCTCTGTTAGGCCTTCTCTGGTCGATGATCAGAGGAAAGGGAGTCGCAGAAGACAAAGCGGTTGCCATTCAAGGTAATTCGGGTCGACAATCGACGGGCAAAAAACCGTTCAATATTAATGATCAGTTGCTCTGGGCATTCTATGCCATCATGTTTGCCTGGGCGATCTTATCGTCCTGGAACTGGGAGTTTGAAGCCCTTCTGATGCCTCAGACCGTTTCGTTTATTGGTTTGGCTACAGCGGCATTCTGGGTTTTATCTTCACTCCTGTCGAAGCCGTTGTTCTCAATGTTTGGTCAGTCCGGTGAGGTTCTTGCCCAGGACAAAACTCTCGACCATCTGACTCCCCTTGAAATACGCCGAAGCGCGATTGTCCAGATTGCCTGGTTTGGCAGTCTTTACGTGCTGGTCATCTTGTTTGGTGTTTTACCCGCCATTGCCATTTTTATACCCGTGTATATTTCACGGGAAACGGATATTGGCTGGCGCAAGTCCATCCTCATCGCCATTCCTGCCGTTATCGGCATGTTCCTGCTGTTCGATCGCGCTTTGCACATGCCCTGGCCGACGTCACTCCTCGGAGATATTTTTCCTGTCCTGAGAAGCTTGAGCTGGCTGCGAATTCTCTAACAATCAGCGCATTCACCCCGGTTCCTGCAGGGCCCTCTCATAGTAAGTAAGATCAATATAGGCTTTGGGTTCCGACAGGCTGGTGTTTTCCGGTCCAAACCGGTTTCTCAGGTCCAGAACCGTACGAAATCCTTCATAGTCAATCTTTGCCAGGGGTGTGAGCCCGGTTTTTTCCGAAAGCA
>JBPCWG010000149.1:0-4285 GCA_051009705.1 Methyloligellaceae bacterium
GGAGAATATCGCGGGTTTGAGATTTTAAATCACCTGTATGCTCTGACATGACTGACCTCTTCACTCGGCTGCGACAAGCGGCTTCGATTGCCCGCTGTCCATAGACTCATCATAGTAGTGCCCGAACCGGTTGGCGATAAATTGCTGATGATCCACATCTTCCTGACGCACAAATCCCCTTTGTTTAAGTACATTTGAAGATAACAGATCCAGGACCGTCAGAAGGGCTGAAGCCGTTGTGATCTGTATGGCGCTCAGGTGCCAACCGTTGACCTCCTGGTCGAAAATTTTTGACACATAGCCTTCCTGTAAATACCGGCCGTTTCGGGTTCCACTTACCGTGACGAAGATCAAAACGACATCCTGAAGGGTAGCGGGCACGGCATTTTCCAGAATTTCCTTCAACAAATCTCGCCGTTTTGAAAGTTTCAGATCCTGCAAGAGTACTTTCATAACAGCGTTGTGGCCAGGGTATCGGACAGAACGATAGTCCATCGTCGTGACCCGGTTGGAATATGTCTGACACATGGATCCAAGGCCACCCGACGTATTGAACGCCTCGTAACGCACACCATCAAGAGCGAATTCCTCCAGTCCTTCCAGAGGCAGTATTTTCACCGACTGACCGTCAACAATCGCATCGCAGGGCTGGCAGTACTCATTGATAAGACCCTCGGTCGACCAGGTCAGATTGTACTTCATGGCGTTAGTGGGAAATCTAGGCAAAGCGCCGACGCGCATGCGGATTGTTTCCAGGCTGTCGAATTTTGAGGCAAGGTCATTGGTGACAATCGAAATATAACCCGGGGCCAGTCCACACTGGGGAATAAACGCTGTCGGTGCATCCTTGGCGACATCACTGACGAGCTTGGTCGCCTTCACGTCTTCCGTAAGATCGAGATAGTGGGCCCCGACCTTGCGTGCCATGGTGGCAATCTGTTCCGTCAGGAAAAACGGACTCGCGCTGATCAATGCAAACTTTCCGCGGGCCGCGATTTCGAATGCCTCGTCGTCGTAAACATCGAGTACGATAGTCTCCGCACCTGTCTGTTGATGCAGGCGCGCAAGTGTTGTTTCCGAACGATCGGCAACGACAAGATGATAATCGGACACACCCTTCAGCAGAACGGCAATGGCTTCGCCGATCTTGCCGGCTCCGATAAGCAGAATTTCCTTGGACATAATCAATCCTTTACCCTCAAATTGCCATTTCCCGAAAGCACGCGTTTATGCAATCCGGAACAAATTGGTAAGACTGCACCCAGCAGAAATTTCTTCAGGAGGCTCGCATCCACCTGGCAGATTGAATGATCTTAATATCTAATAACTGAACTGGAATGAGTGAATGTGTGTCGAGTCGGCGGGGATTGGAACCCTGCAACTTGCCGAAATCCAAACGGATCCGCTTCAGATTGTCAGGTAATCCGACAATTCGACGGATTGCCGCGCAATTGCTATCAGTTGAAGTGGATTGGGGTGAAACCGGGATTCAAAACATCGCGTCCTGGAACATGGAACTCCGTTTTTCGCAGTCCTGCATTCAGGTAAATTTTCGATCGAATTTCTTGGCCAGCACAATGACCGAGCGGGATCGTTCGACACCAGGAATGTCGGCGATTTCGTCAAGCAGGGAATCCAAATCCTCCAGCAGAGGCGTCGCCACTTCAAGAAACAAATCGTATTGTCCGCTGACCGCCAGGCAGATTTTGATTTCCGGATAAGTCGCCAGCCTTTCAACAAGTTGCCGGTTATTTTGCTGGCGGACTGACAACATGACGAGGGCCTGGGCCTCGTTGCCGGGAAGACCCTCATTCAACTGCACCGTATAACCGCGGATGACCCCCCGCTGTTCCAGCTTTTTAATGCGCTCATGGACGGTAGAGCGCGCAATGCCGAGTTTTCCTGCCAGTTCGGAGACCGGGGCCCGGGCATTGACCTGTAAAAGATTGATGATCCTGCGATCCAGCTCATCGTGGAGCGTCGGCGACATGGGAGTGGTTCCTGAGAATAAGTTTGTGCTCACCGGCAAATTGACGGTTTTACCGACATATTTACGAAATATATATCAATATGTCGGAAGCCTCAATATAATTGCCGGTACTAACCGCACATCCTCCGCTCATTTGCCGAAGCTGTCCCTACCATTCTGAAATATCCGGATTGTCCTTGAAAAACAGCTTTTTCGCCTGTTCAAACTCAGTTTGTTTGAAGGCACGATCAACAAGCAGCTCGTAGTTGCGTTTCCACTGTTTCCTCAGTTTGGCATTCAGGGATAGCGAGTTCATAGCAGCGATGTCCGGATCCAGCGTCCGGTTACGCTTTGCGTCCTCCCAGAGATCTTCTTTTTTCCAGTCGGGAATTCCAAGGTCTTTCAACGCATCCCAGAGATTGCGCATGGGCAAATCCACGTCGGAATGAGAAACACCGGTATAAATAGAATCCGAATAGAGCGACATATTCGCCGCTTCCATCTGTGCTTCTTCTGCAACTTTCATGGCAATTTCCTTGGCGGCAAGGGGTGAGGCCGCCGCGGCGCCCAGAAATTTTCGTCGATCAAGCTTCATCGGAACTCTCCATAATTTGACGATGCCCAGGTAAAAATACCTTTGCATCGCAGGCAAACCTGCCAGTTGATTTTGATTGGATTGTCACCAGTCTGGGCGGTTGAGTTCCGCTCCCCCAAGGGAGCAAGCAGACAAAGAACCGACTGATTTTCGAGCCCGAACAAATATCGATGGTTTTGTCTGTCTTTTCCACCGATACCACTCTTTGATATATCTATCTGAGCCAGAATTTCAAGCTGCATTTCCCCCTAAGGGTCGTTTTGCGGCATAAGATTAAGTCCCCATAGACCGGCGGGGATAAAATATTTGAAGTTCCACTAATTCTGGTCTGAAAGGATTTTTAAGGATGGACGCTCAAAACGAGCCTATCGTCGAATTCTGGTACGAATTCGCCAGCACTTATTCGTATCCGGCGGTGATGACGATAAATGAACGCGCCAAATCCCAACAGGTTCATGTGCATTGGCGTCCATTTCTGCTCGGCCCCATATTTTTTGAACTCGGCTGGACCACCTCGCCCTTTAATTTGCAACCGGCCAAAGGGCAATATATGTGGCGTGATCTGGAACGCACCTGCGCGGCACTTGGTCTGGATTTCCGTCGTCCTGATCCCTTTCCACAATCCAGCCTGCTTGCCTGTCGCATCGCTAATGTCCTGGAAGCCGATACGCAGCGGCATTCTTTTTCCCGGCGTGTTTTCACCGCCGAATTTGCCGAAGGAGAGCAGATCGACGATCCGGATGTTCTCTCGACTCTGCTGAAAGAAACCGGTTGCGACCCGGAAGAAGTTCTCACTGCGGCTTTGGCTCCTGAAAACAAGGACGCGCTCAAACAAACCGTCAATGAGGCACAATCGCTGGGAATATTTGGTGCCCCGATGTTCGTTACCCCGGACAGGGAACTATTCTGGGGCTATGACCGTATGGCGGATGCCCTGGCCTGGGCGCGCAGGTCATCGGATTGAGTTCCCCAGGGAACAATTAAATTTTTGCGACTGTCTTTTCACGTGGTAAAATTGGAAGGAATTGGGTCGCACTAGTTCAATCGGTGAATTGAACAAACGGCACCAAAGGGGATTTGAAAATGCGGTACTTTCTGACATCGGTCTTGATACTCTTATTCGTGCCTGGCCCGGCATTTTCCGGAGACTATTATCATTCCTGTGTTACACCCGGCGGGGGATATCAGTTTGACCACGATTCCCAGACCTTGACCAGCGAGGGAAATGCCGGAAACCGTAGTGCTGACTACTCCGTCATTCGCAAGATTATCCTTGAGAAGCGTACGGGTTTTTGTCAGTCGAACAGTTGCAATGGCCGGTTTAATTTTGAAGGCCAGGAATATGTGATAAGCCTAAAAATTGACGAGCCGGGATTTTCATCAACCCTCAATTTCTATTGCGAGGTTGCCGCAAGCGGACTTCCGGCCGCGTGTAATTGCGACCGCGAAGTCATTACCGCCCATCAGAAACTCGACCCGCAATATTCTGATCTCGCATCTCGCCAAACTGATAATGATGAAAATCGGGGCAACATAGACATTCTGCCGGACAGTGAAGATCGTTCGGAATCGCGCCGGCAAATGGCTACCTTGGGTGAGTCCGCATCAATCTGGAGTCATAACGGCTCGACAGTAGATCTATATGCCGACGGCTCCCGGCGAATCCTCCGCTACCGGTCACCACGTCCGGAATTGCGCCGTGCCTGCGCAGAGGTTGGAGA
>JBPCWG010000150.1:0-4087 GCA_051009705.1 Methyloligellaceae bacterium
CCATTAGATTGCCCACCCGCCCGGTTGGAACCTCATTGCCTTCGTCGTCGACTAGCCGCACGTCATAACCATCAATGGGTTTGCCGCTGCTACCGGGACGAATTGCGCCAGGTCGATTGGCCATAAAGGTGTGGTATGTCTCAGTGCAACCGATCGTATCAAGTATTTCCAATTCAGTAACGTCTTTCCATGCCTGCCATGTACGCACGGGCAGTGTTTCGCCCGCTGACAGACACATTCGGATCGAACCGAAGTCGTAGCGTTCGCTGAATTTGGGTAGCGCGAGAATGGCACCATAAACCGCGGGAACACTGACAAAAATGGTAGGCTTAAAGGTTTCAATGGTCTTTAGCACTGCGGCGACCTGGCGTGGAGATCCAGCATGCAGAACGCAGCTTGCACCCACATACCATGGGAAGATCAAGTTGCCGCCGATTCCGTAAACGAAAAAGAGCTTGGCGACAGAAAAAGTCCTGTCTTCTTCAGTCATTCCAAATAAGTCCACACCTGACAACTGTCCTATCAGGGGATAATCCTTGTGAGCGTGAAACATGCCTTTTGGAACGCCTGTGGTTCCACTTGAATAATGTAATGAGCAGAAATCATCGCGATGCGTGCGTTCTGCTTCAAGGGTCTTCTCCTCGCCATCAATCCAGTCATTAAAAGTCGTGTAGCTGCTGTCCATTCCATCACCAATAACGATGATGCGCTCAAGCGAAGAATGATTTGAGAGAACGGGCTCGATGTTGACCAGCAAACTCTCGTGAACTATCAGCACTCGGGCGCGAGAGTCACCCAGGATGTAATCATATTCCTCGGTCTTGAGAAGCGTATTCATGCCAAGCGCTATGCCGCCGATCTTTGCAATAGCAAAGAATGTCGTCACCCATTCCGACTGATCGGGGCAAAGAATGGCGACACAATCACCGAATTGGATTCCGGATTTCAAAAGTGCGTTTCCGACCTGATTCACCTGACTAGAGACTTCGCGAAAGGTCATCGAAACGTCAGCGCTCAACAGGGCTGTCTTCTCGGCGCGAGTCTCTAGGTTATGCTCCAGAATCTCGCACATGTTATAGTACAGCGGTAAATCTGCGGCTTTCATTCTTTTCCTTGGGTGTCGTATGTGGAAACAAGCTCCCCAAAGGTCTCCGGATAAAGATCGCCTTCCAATATGGCACGAGGTATGTACCCTACATCTTTTTCGATAGCTGTCAGCAAACCCATGAAAGCCAGAGAATCCAGGCTAAACATATCCAGCTCGTCGTCGTCATCAATAGCATCAGGAAACGGCATTGCTGAATGCTCAGCAACCGCTTCTGCAAGCCTAGCTTGAACAATATTTCGTATATTCACTATATGTACCCTCGAGCGATTGGTTTGAGTTCATTGCCATAATTCAGTGGAGGCCATCAATATAATACGAGCCGAATGAAAGTCTAGTCTCCAACGCGACTGCGTCGTGTTGAAACCCGGCGTGACCTTGGTCTATCGCATCTACTATGGATGGGAAGCTGTGACAATCGCCGCGTCATCAAGCGAGAGGCTCCGGAAGAGCTCGTCCAGAGCGGATTTCAACATTATCTGATTAACCCCGCCTTGCGCGAAGTCTTTGCCGAAGAATATACCCGGAACCTAAACGAAATTCGTATCGCCTGGAACGCCTCGATCGAGGTGGCCAGGACTGAACTGGTGCGGATCGACCGAGCCTTCGGGCCCCATGAGAATGCGACCAGTCCCAACCATGAAATTATTCCGTCACCTATAAAATCTAGTGCATCGGCTTTTAGCGATTGTGATCCAGCCAGAATTCTTCCTCCAATTTCAACCAGCCCATATCCCAATTTTATCAATATGACAATCCAAAGGGCTTGTTTGTATTCCGGTGTCAGTTGGAATAATCAGGAACTTCACTTTCGTCTGTCATGGTTTTTTACTTGGTTCGATTTGGCAAAACTGGAACACAGACACGACCGAATCTGAAAATCCACCTCCAATCAAGCTGATGTCTTCTTATGGCATAAAGCAGTCAAATTGAAGAAGCGATCTTTGTGACCGTTCTCGGGGCTTAAGCGGACTCTAAGGCCGGTTGTTCGAAGCGAGGCCGCCGAAAAACAAGTGCAGGAACTGACCCGTGGAGAGATCTAGCTGTAAAATCCGATCTCGGAAACGGCCAGGTCCGCCGTGAAATCACGGCCGATAGCGACGAGGCCCAAACGTCTGAGCCTGGAAATATCAAGGGGCCGTTGCGTCCGATAGGGCTCAAATTCTGCAAAGGGAAGATCAATGACGCTCCAAGCCGCTTGTGCCGAGAAGTGAGCCCGGTAGGACTGCCAGGGGCGGGTATTGTCAGGTGTCCGCAGATGCAGGGAATATTTCTCATCATTGCCGTAAACGGCCAGACGAATACCTTTGTAGGAGGAGGCGTCGAGCAACCCTCGGGATTTTCTCAGATCAAGGGCAGCCTGAATAAAGCCACCATTATTGTCAAGACGGACATTACCTCGGATCCTTAGACAATTGCGACCGAGGATGGAATCATGATTCACCTGGCCCTGGGACACGCCGCCCATCACCTGATCGCTCACACCCCGCCATGGTGTACCTAACTTTGAAATCAAATCGGAGCTGGAAAAATTATCGATAAGCAATGCAGTATCCCTTGCCTGCACGGTGCCAGAAATCTTTAGAAACGGCGCAACCATGCCAAGACATAATGCGAATTTCAAGAAACTTCTCCGACTTCCATTTACACGTTTATATGGTCGGTCTCTGAGGGGCATCAGAACATCTCCGTTGTTGTAGTCAACATGATTACGCAGAGGATGAGCAGACGGATCAGATCGTGATATGTTGTATCTAGCATCAGCGCTTGTGGAACAATTTAAGGTGATTGCATAAAATAAATTTTTGCCTCATCTTCACCACTATGCAGCAAACGATGAGTCGCAGATCAGAACGCCATCTAACTCCAAATATGCATCGACTTGTACCGGATATTCATTCAAGATCTGGAACCCAGAATTGGGGCATTACAAAGTGATAATTATTGGTGCAAAAACTATCTAGGGCCGACGATGCAAATTCATTTTATCCGGCATGGACAATCAATATTTAATGAAATTTTCAACAGGGACGGAATTGATCCCGGCATCACTGATGCCCCGCTTACACAAATAGGCAAACAACAAGCTCAAGAAGCAAAGCAGAAGCTGGATCAAATTGATGTCGAAATGGTTATTACTTCGCCGCTAAGCCGAGCGATTGAAACAACTCAGATTATTTTTCCAGAACATCGTCTAATCAGAATTGATCCTCGCATAAGAGAAGTTTTAAATCACTCTTGTGATATTGGGCGAGGACCTGAAGTCCTGCGAAATGAATTTCCTGCTTTGGATTTTGGAAATCTTTCGAAGATTTGGTGGTACGATGGAAGAATAGACCACAGAGGCATTCCCGTAGAACCAAATGAAAGTTTGATTTCACGCGCAGAAGATTTTGTCACCGAAATAAAAATATTACGGCTGAAGAATCTTGCTATTGTTTCGCACGGCAATTTTATAAATCATATTATCAATCGGCAGTTACAAAACTGTGAAATTGCAGTCTTCAGTTTTTTCCAATAGCCGATGTGATTTATCTAAATGGTGTTAATCTAAGCTGACCAGTCGAGTTCAGATTAGAAATAATCCACCGGATACAATCACAATTGCGAACAAACACCAGGCAATAATATTTCGCTTGCTTTGTTTAGATAAATCTTCAACAGTTTGTCTAATTTCGGTCAGAACCCCACATCTTTCTATATCCATACATTTACAATCTGGCTCAACTCGTTAGGCAATCTAAGCCAGTTTCAGGGGGACTGTTCGCAAATCGAAAACGAAGGTTAAGAAGTCCTACTCAGGCAGCTCAACAAGCGCACAAAATGGGTAAACCCCTTGTATTTTTGAACTTCACCAACCATATGAAGAAAAACCTCCCGCAATGGAATTCTGAAAGCTGGCGTACTGTCAGGCATCGACTCTTGATTGATCCCAGCTGAATTCCCTCTGATTGCGATAACCTAACCAATGTAACCTAAACG
>JBPCWG010000151.1:0-6037 GCA_051009705.1 Methyloligellaceae bacterium
TCCTGCAATTACCTTTGATATGGACTCTGGATCTCGCGCAACTCTGCTTTTCATGGTGTATCTTCATCGGTGCCGCCGTCGCCTTCCGTCGGGATGCCCACTACCAACTCGATATTATTCCGGCGTCCTGGAAGGCAGCTGCAAAGTGGCAGCGAATCATTGCCCTGCTACTCAGCGCTATTGTCATCTATGTGCTCCTGGTTTATGGGATCGTCTTCACCGAAATAGGTTTGACCCGCTCCTCTCTCAGCCTTGGGATCACCGAACTCTGGTTTTTCCTGCCTATTCCCTTGGGCGCGGCATCCATGGTGCTCTTTTTCATCGAGCGGATAACCGCTGAACTTCAGCTTTCAACTGGTGAAGAACTGAAAGAATGAATCCGCTTGTCCTTCTCCTGGTCAGTTTTTTCGTCCTGATCGCCCTACGAGTGAACATCGGATTTTCGCTAATCCTGTCGTCTATTCTCGTTATCCTGGTAGAGGACCTGCCGCTTTCCTCGGTCATCAACCAGATGTATTCGAACATCGATTCCTTTCCATTGATGGCCGTCCCCTTCTTCATGTTTCTCGGGCGCATTCTGAATGCCGGGAGCATAACGGACCGCTTGCTCAGGGTCGCAGATTCTACGGTCGGGCACATTCGCGGTGGCCTCGGTCATGTCAATGTCTTCGTCAGCATGGTGTTCGCGAGCCTTTCCGGGTCTGCCGCGGCCGACACGGCCAGCGTCGGTTCAGTTCTGATCCCGTCCATGAAAAGGGCTGGTTATGACCCGGCATTTGCCGTCGCACTGACTGCGGCGTCATCGACCCTGGGGGTCATCATCCCGCCAAGCATCATTCTAATCATTTACGGTGCCTTCGGAAATGTGTCCATCGGCGCTCTGTTCATAGGGGGTGTCATACCCGGACTGACCATAGGCGTATTCATGATGACATACACCTATATCGAAGCCCTCAGAAAAGGTTATCCGGCCAATAGTTTTCCCGGCTTCAAATCCGCCGCCCAGTCGGTCATGAAAGGATCCGCGTCCCTGTTGATTCCGGTGTTTGTACTCGGTGGCATCGTTGGCGGATTTGTAACGCCGACAGAAGCCTCCATTCTGGCTGTAAGCTGGGCCTTGCTCCTGACATTCGTTATTTACCGGGACGTACCTTTCAAAAAGCTCCCATCAATGATAGCAGAGGCGGCCATCGATTTTTCCGTACCTTTGTTCACGGTGGCCGGTGCCGGCATATTCGGTTGGCTCATATCCTTTTTCGGGGCGGCCGAAATTGTCGTCAACACGATCACGTCGATTACCACATCCCCGATCGGCATTATGCTGTTGCTCATCGTATTTCTTTTGCTGATCGGTACCGTCCTGAACCCGATTTCCGCCGTACTGATATTCCTGCCGATCATTCAGGCCCTTGGTGATCTGGCACAGGTCAATCCGGTACATCTCGGTGTGCTGACCACGATTGTCCTTTCGGTTGGATTAATAACACCCCCTTACGGCATCTGTTTATTGATTGCGGCTCAGATCGGTAATGTTACTATTGGCCGTGCGGTGATTGCCGTACTGCCTATTGTCCTGATTACCATCCTGGTCGCCGTGCTCTCACTCTGGATACCGGATATTGTAATTGGCTTGCCTAAATTGGCCATGCCCACAGTATTTGGAATCCGATGATGCAGAATTGTAGTTTGAATTTTAAAGGAGGATAAAATGGCATTGAACAGACCTCAGGGATCATTCGTGGCCCTCATCACCCCCTTCAACAATGATGGCTCCATCGATGTCGAAGGCTTTAGAACACTACTGGAATTTCAACAGCAGCACGGAACGAAGGCGGTTTTAATCATGGGATCCACCGGCGAGGTGTCCATGCTTTCCCAGGAAGAGCGGCACTTTATTATCCGCGAAACCATGAAGTTTAAAACCGACGGGATGCAGTTCTGGTATGGCTGTACGGGCACAACAACGGATGCGACCATCGATTATGTCAAATATGCGGGAGAAGAAGGTGCGGATGGAGCGATCATCGCTGCACCAGCCTATATCTGCGCATCCAATGCGGATATTGTCCAGTACTGTCTCGATGTCGCCGATGCGTCGCCGATACCGCTTGGATATTACAACAATCCACCACGCGTCAAAACGGATCTCACGACGGACGATTTCGTAAAAATTGCTGAGCACCCCCGGTACACGGTTCTGAAGGAGTCGACAACACGAGTGGGACAGATTGCCCAGCTGTGCGCGGCAAATCTGGATATGAACCTCATGTGCTGCTGTTCACCTGGCCTCGGCCTCGTCGTGCCCCTCATGTCTCTCGGAGGACACGGCACCGCCAATATGTGCGGCAACCTGATCCCGGCAGAAATGGCCACGATTTCCACGCCCTGGGAATCCGGTGAGGATGCTTTCGCCTGTCGCGAAGCTTGGCTTAAAAATCTCCAGCTCCTGCATTTCTGCTATTCGGCTATAAATCCTGTGGCGGTAAAGAGCCTGATGCGGGCTATCGGGCTGCCTGCAGGTCCCCTGCGCAAGCCCCTGCAGCAACTGGACCCGGTTGCGATGCAGAAAGGTCTGGACATTCTGAAGATGCTGGAACTCGACAAGAAATACGGCTACCGCCTTGAGACCCGTGCCTTAGCAGCGGAATAAAAACCATGGAGCGGGTCGTCATCATCACCGGAGCTTCAAGCGGGATTGGAAGGGCAACAGCCCTCAAGATTGCTGCTCCCGACGTTAAACTTCTCCTTCAGGCCCGGGGCGGTCGCGAGGGTGAAAAGGTGGAAAGGTTTGAACAAATCGCTGCCGACGTGCGGAACAAAGGTGGAGAATGTGTAACCTGTATCAGTGATCTGTCCGAGCCCCATGCAGGTGCGGGGCTTGTTGAACAGGCCGTGGACCGGTTTGGGCGCGTGGATCAGATCATCTCCAATGCTGGCTTTGCCGATCCCCGGCGGATTGGGGAACTCACGACGGAGGATCTGCAGACCTCGCTCCAGACTATGACAGTGGCTTTTTTTGATATCGTCACGGCCGCCCTTGATTATCTCAAAACTTCAGATTGCGGGCGTGTTGTTGCAGTCAGTTCCTTCGTCGCCCATGTCATTCCGGACAACAAACTGTTTCCGGTCACCGCCGCGGCCGAGTCTGCTATTGAAGGTTTGGCCCGATCCCTGGCCATCCAGTTGGCACCGGACAAGGGGAGTGTCAATTGCGTGGCACCTGGTTTCACGCAGAAAGAAACATCCGGCCACTCGGCCCTTGGACAGGCGGCCTGGGAAAGGGCCGCCGAAATCACCCCAATGGGGAAACTGGCACAGCCGCAGGATATTGCAGCACTTATTGCGTTCCTGTTAGAGCCCGATGCCGGTCATATAACAGGTCAGGTCATCCACGTGGATGGTGGATTAACCCTCGTTTAATTCGGAGAATATGATGCCACTTGTTCGCATTACTATGACGCAAGGACGTACAGCACAGGAAAAAGAGGACGCGGCGCAAGAGATCACGCGCATTCTCGCCGAAAAATGTAGGGCCCATGCGGAACATGTTTATGTGATTTTTGAAGATATCCCGGAAACCGACTGGACTGTCGGCGGTGTCACCGTACAGGAGCGCAAGCGTAAGAGGGGAGAGAGCTGAAGCAAGTGGATTTCAGCCTTGGGATCGTAAGCTGCTAAAACAGGACTGCCAGAAATGACGGATGCAACGCGCAGATCCGGCCTTGTGTCGGCACATCATTGGGGCCCGGGCATTGTCCAAACTGAATCAGGCCGGGTGACATCGGTCGAACCGCACCCTGATGATCCACATCCGTCTGCACTCAACAGGAATATTGCGACGAGCCTCAATGGCAGCGCCCGGGTATTGCGCCCTGCTGTCAGAAAATCCTATTTGGAAAGCAACGGACAACAGGCACCGCGCACCAGGGGCAAAGAACCTTTTGTCGAGGTCAGCTGGGAACAGGCGCTCGATCTCGTGGCAGCAGAATTGCACCGGATCAGGAGCACCTATGGAAACTCCGCTATATTTGGCGGCTCCTATGGCTGGGCAAGTGCCGGGCGTTTTCATCACGCTCCCTCGCAGCTGAAAAGGTTTCTCAATGCCTGCGGTGGCTTTGTAAATTCCGAAGGCAATTACAGTTTCGGGGCTGCCCTCGTTCTGCTGCCCCACATTGTCGGAAACTTCAACGTTCTCGTGGAACAGGCGACCCGGCTCAGTACCGTGCGAGACTCCGGCAGTCTCGTTGTTTCGTTCGGAGGATTCCCCCCCCGCAATGCCCAGGTGTCGGCTGGCGGTGTCGGACACCACTGCCAGGAGGCCGATCTTCTGGCCTGTGCGAAAGCCGGGGTGAAATTCGTCAATATCAGCCCTGTAAAAACCGATATGGATGACGCGCTGCGTCCGGAATGGCTGCCTCCAGTCCCGGGGTCGGATGTGGCGGTGATGTTAGGCCTCGCCCACACCCTCTACACCGAAAACCTTCATGACCGGTCTTTTCTGGACCGCTACACGGTTGGCTTCGACTCTTTCGTTCCCTACCTCCTGGGTGAACGGGACGGCTTCGCCAAAGATGCGGATTGGGCGCACAAGCATTCAGCTATCCCCGCCGAACGTATCAGGATGCTCGCCCAGGAAATGGTCTCCAAGCGAACCCTCATCAGTACCGCCTTTTCGCTACAACGCGCCGATTTCGGAGAACAACCATTGTGGATGACGATTGTTCTGGCCGCAATGATCGGTCAGATCGGATTACCCGGCGGCGGTTATGGGTTTGGGTATGGTAGTGACGCTTCAATCGGGGTGTTAGGACGACCCATTGACTGGCCGGCCTTGCCCATGGGGAAAAATCCCGTCCGTGACTCCATCCCGGTTGCGATGATTGCCGAAATGCTTCTCAATCCCGGTGGTGACTATCAATTTAACGGTGGTCTGCGAAAGTTTCCTGATATCAAGTTCGTCTGGTGGGCCGGAGGCAATCCCTTCCACCATCACCAGGACCTCAACCGGCTGCGTCAGGCCTTTCAAACCCCGCAGACAATCATTGTCAATGAACTCAACTGGACCGCAACCGCACGGCATGCGGATATCGTGTTGCCTGTGGCCGCAGCTTTGGAACGAACCGACTTTGGAGCCGGCAAGCGCGACAACAAGCTTATTCCCATGCCGAAGATCGTTGATCCTCCCGGGGAAGCGCGCTGCGAGTATGATATTTACCGGGAACTTGAGAAAAAGCTGCAACTCGTCAATGCATTCAGCAAAAACCGGACAATGGAAGACTGGCTTCTGCAGCTCTGGACCGAGATGCAGGACCGCGCCACCCGTCACGGAAAAGAACTGCCCGATTGGGATGCTTTTCTCAAAGGAGATATTGTCTCTCTGGAGGACAAGGAAAAAGACCTTGTTCTGCTTGCGGACTTTCGTCGGAACCCCGACGGGAATCCGCTTACGACGGATAGTGGCAAAATCGAAATCTTCTCGGAAAAAATTGCGGGTTTCCAATATCCGGATTGTCCCGGACATCCCGCATACTTGCCCCCGCGTGATTTATCCCGGGGTCTCATTGACAAATTCCCACTCTACCTGATCTCCGGCCAGCCCGAAACAAGGCTTCATAGCCAGTATGACAATGGTTGTTTCAGCCGGGAGCAAAAAGTTCAGGGAAGAGAACCGGTGATAATGCACTCGACAGTTGCGGCCACCCGGGGCATTAAGGATGGTGACGTGGTTCTCATCCATAATGAGAGAGGCCGTTGCCTCGCCGGAGCTGTTGTTTCGGACAATATTCGTGAAGGCGTCCTCTTTCTCTGGACCGGTGCCTGGTATGATCCGGATTATGAGGATGAACATCATAGGGACCGTCACGGTAATCCTAATGTTCTGACCCACGACCAGCGCACCTCAAAACTCGCACAAGGTCCTGCCGCTCAGTCCGCTCTCGTCGAGTGTGAGAAATTCACTGGGAAGGTCCCGGAAATCACCGCCTATCATCCCCCGATTGCCTGAGATTCTATTTCCCGCTCCGAAGAAATGCCGGAA
>JBPCWG010000152.1:0-3142 GCA_051009705.1 Methyloligellaceae bacterium
AGCAGGGTTCCCCTGTCGGGGATCTGCTTATATGTCGTGTCCGTGTGCCAGCGGCCGCCGAAATTGACCTGATCATTTTCCGTCTTCAGGATTTCAGTCACCTCAGCTTGTTCCGGAAGCCCCTTGATGAAAGTGTAGATCGCCGGCTTGCCGAAACGCTGCGCCAGGTCCACCTGATGACGCGGGGTGATGGTCTGATCGCGAAAAAAGATCATCAGATGATCGAGCCAGGTCGTATGAATGATTTTCCAGGTCTCGTCATCCAGGGGTTCGGCAAGATCGATGCCGGAAATTTCCGCACCGAGGGCGCTGGACAAAGGATTGATAATTATCTCTGGCGTTGGCATGGGGAACAACTCACTTATCGACTATTCGGCAAACAGGACAATCTACAGAATAATGGGCTTATGGAATTTGCGTCAATCTTCAAATGCGTGACTTGCTTTTGATCCAATAGCTCCTATTGTTTAGACAGGTTGATCAATTCCAGTTGCGGAAAAAAAGGATCGGGCAAGTGAATCATATTTGGGACAAGTTCCTCACCGAACGGGATAAACAGGTATTTGAAGTCTCGGGCTATGGCGCGCGCGCGGGATTTGGCAAACGGCCGGCGCTGCTAGTCATCGATGTCAATTACAATTTCTGCGGCGACCGCCGGGAACCGATTCTGGAGTCCATCAAGCGCTATCGGAATTCCTGCGGTGAAGTTGCCTGGGACGCCCTGCCGATCATCAGGAAGCTGATCGACGCCTGCCACACGAACCATGTGCCGGTGATCTACTCCACAGGTGATGTGCGTGCCGATGGCTGGGACCGGGGCAGCTGGGGATGGAAGAATTCACGTAACGCCGAGGACCACCAGCCGCCGGAGAGCCGGGAAAGTAACCGGAACGGCAACGACATCATGGATGAGATCGCGCCCGGTCCCCAGGATATTGTCATCAGGAAACTGAAACCCAGCGTCTTTCACGGCACTAATCTCATGGATTTTCTTAATCAGCTCAACGTCGACTCCCTGCTGGTTGCCGGGACGACCACATCGGGCTGTGTGCGGGCGACGGTTGTCGATGCATTCAGCCTCAATATTCGCTCAACACTGGTTGCGGAAGCCTGTTTTGACAGATCCGAAGCATCTCATGCGTTGAGTTTTTGCGATATGAACGCGAAATATGCCGATGTCGTCAGTGCCGGGGAGGTTCTGGAACATATCGCGTCTGTTTCCGATATGTACTATGATCTGCCATCTGGATAATCTGGATAATCGGGATAAGGAGACAGAGTGTCGGATTGCCGGATCTGAACCCCCGCCACGACTGTCATCAGCACCTCCGGAAATTTCCGGTTCGACGCGCCTTTTTGAAGCCGTACCGCTGTCCAATTCTGGCCTGACAGTCCGGGTTCCCTTATACTGATCTGGATCAATGAATTCTGACGGGATCGAAAATAGTCTGGAAACAGCCGATGGAGCAGATGACGGGATTCCCACAGGCAGATTGTCATAACTTACGGCTAGACCTGTCGGTACTAACGGCTAGACAAGTCGGTTTAAAATAACAGGAGAGATGGAAATGGCCGGTTGGCATGGAATATTGCAGCAGGGGCTCGATACTTTCGCAACTGACGAAGATCGTACAACCCAGACCCTGTTCCTGCACGGAAGCCTGAAAGTCATGCTTTATTCTCCGAAAGGCAATGACCCGCAAAAGCCCCATGACCGGGATGAATTTTACGTGATTGCGCGCGGATCGGGCACGTTCAGGCTCGGCGACAACGCCTTCGATTTCAATACAGGAGATTCCATTTTCGTGCCGTCGGGTGTGGAACACCGGTTTGAGAAATTTTCCGACGACCTGGTTACATGGGTCATGTTCTACGGACCCACGGGTGGTGAAGTCGATGAAAAGGAACAATGACCCCTGATCGGAAATCATTGAATACTGCAATTCACAAACAAGAGGCCAGCAATGCGTAAACTAAGTCAGATTTCAATTGCCGGATTTGTTGTAATTCTGTTTTTGGCGGCGTCAACGGGATCCGGTAACGCCGCTATTAAATGCAAGGGCATGTATCAGGTCATCAAGGGACATGGCCTGGTTTCGACACCCTACTGCCAGGATCAGTGGCTGGCAGGCTATGCGAGAAGCCGGGGCATGAAGGTGACATTCAAGCAGATCAAGAATAATCCCGGGGTTAAGGCCGAGGTTTGCCAGTTTCTGCGTCACGATTTTCGCGTGCAATCGGTCTGCGGTTCCCTGGCGGATGACGACAGTGGCCCCATGTTCCGCCGATTTTAGTGATATGGTGTTGAACAGCGCGGGTGGCTCTATAAATTCCGCAGATTATTCGTGGGAATTGATGCGCTCGTTTTGCAGTGCACCAACAGGCCCCTTAGTTGCGGCGTCACCGGCCAGGCTGAATATCAGCTCATCGCCAACATAGTTTTCATAGACAACAATATTGTTTGAGAACGGCAATCGGTCCGCTTTTTTTACAAAGTCAAAAAAATTATCGGCTTTGATATCGATGTATGTCGGATGGCCATCCAAAAGGACGCTTATCCTGAATTTTTCTTCCGTTACGCTATGACTGGTCATTTCACTACCCCGTGTAATTCCGCAGATACTACCACACAGCCCTTATGAGGGATAGCTGTGCATCGGCAGGTTTGCTTATTTTGTAGGCGTCAGATGGGGAGTGAGGGGGAGTTTGTCCATATATGCCGCCACAAAAACCTGCAAATTTTCGGATTCCTTTGGCGGATTTTTTCGGGGCGGACAGTCCGGAACCGGGTGCGATTTTTTTTTAATCCCGCCAGTATCATCGCCGATTCAATTCAGGATTTTCCGTCGCAAATGAAACCGCAAAATTCCGTGTGCATTGATTGCCGTTTCGAATTCGGGTGGGAGGGCCCCCAATGGGAGACATCTTAGCCAATCCGGGTTAGCTAATCCATGTTAGCCAATCCAGGCCATTGCGTACCCGATTTCGACGCCGCCGCGCCAGATCATGTCGACAGCGACGTAAAAGACCAGCGCGATACCCACATACATAAGCCAGTGAAACCGGGACAGCAGGCTCGCAACCCAGTTGGCGGCGATGGCCATCAAGGCGATGGAAAGCGCCAGGCCGAAGATAAGGATAT
>JBPCWG010000153.1:0-4335 GCA_051009705.1 Methyloligellaceae bacterium
GGTATGTTGATCAGGACAGCGGAAATCGCACCGCCAAATACGCTTCCCGTATAAACACCGAGCATGAAGCTCAAGGCGGTATTTTGCTCAAGACCTGCGGACAGGCCAATCAACAGGGCCATGGCCATCGTTGTCGAAAGTCCGGGTAGCGCACCCCAGATAATCCCAAGGGAAACGCCCAGCAGGGTGACGAATATGAGATAAGGTGAGAGAGCCTGGAGAATTCCTTCGATCATGGGGTTCTCCTAAACCGGTAGCGGGATTTTGAACACAAGGCGGAACATCATCGACAAGAAGATAATCCAGACGCAACTAACGGCCAGGCAGGCCCAAAGCACCGATGTCCAGTATATACGGAAAATAGCAGTAAGAACGACAATGGAAACGAGTTCAAACGATCCGAACACATAGCGGATCCCGGCGAATTGCACCGCCGTCTCGAAGGCCAGAACCTGCAGCGCGGAAATATAGATCAGGAGCACAACCATCAACAGGAGGGTGCTGCCAAGTTCCGGTGGTATATCGTCGGCAAGGGTTCGCATGTCAATCTTGCGCCGCTGCAGGGCGATATAACCGAGAACAAGAGCCATAGCACAAACGCTGGCCGCGGTCAGGAATGGCAATAATCCCGGCGCAGTCGCTATGTCACTCGGGACCGGCAACCGCACAGACATGATCATAATCCATACGGACAGGGCAATGAGAGTAGCCGCCGCGATTAGATCCATGGTCGGACTGGCGTAGCCGACCGATTCCTCTTCACTGACAAAAGTCTTTTCGGTGTCGCTCATGTCTGATTAATTCGATTTGAAACTATTTCGTTGTCCCGGAGTATCGTCACTTTGCCCCGCGAAATATAGCCCTACTATACCGGTTCATCCACCCTCTTCCACACAAGGCGGATCGAAATTCGGCTTACCTGAATAGCAATTAGCGAAGACGGCGCATTGCCGTCTCCGCTATATTTCTGGCTTTGTTGGCGGAAGCCGCGAAACTCCCGCAAACAATTGCCTGATTTCTTAGATCTTTGGTGCCTTGTAGCCTTTGGGCGGCCACCAGGATTCGAAGTTTTCCGGTGTAGGCAGTCCAAGCTCTTTCGCAGTTTTAACCTTCTTGCCGATTTGGTCGGCATATTGGTTGAATGTCGAAACCGTCATGGTTTCGAGTTGCGCAGCACGCTTGTCGGCGGCTTCACCGAACCGAACATCGACCTGGAAGAACTTCTTCTTGACGATATCCTGGAAGGCAGCAGATTTAACCGCTTCCTCGAAAGCACCTTTGACCTTGGACAGGACATCCGGTGGTGTATCCCGTTTCATGATGAAGTTGTAGGTGCCACCGATCGGCAGGAACGGCTTCAGCTTGGGAATGATGTTTCCTATGGAACGCAGGGTTCCGACACCATCAATATTAATATCCTCCGGACCGGTTTGCTGCAGGTTTCGCAATTTACCGGCACGGATAAGATCAACATGCTCATGAACACCACCGCCCGCGATATCGGTTTCCCCTTGCAATCCGGCGAGGGTTGCGGCTTTACCGCCTTTGTAACCAACATATTTCAGACGGATACCAGCAGCATCACCAACGATCAGTGCGAGTTCGTGCCACAGTCCACCAGTTCCTGAAGTTGAAATGGAGACCTTGCCGGGATTTTTCTTGGCAGCGGCGACGACATCTTCAAATGTTTTGAATGGTGATGCTACAGGCACAGACCAGCTGGCGATCGCATTTGCTGCCTGGAAGAATGCCCACTCTTCCCAGGGTACAAAGTCTGCGTGACCCATAACACGGACGAACTTATTGTAGTTCGCACCGCCAAGTATCGTGTAACCGTCAGATGCTTTGCCGGCGACAAATTTCGTGGCGACACCGCCAACAGCACCTGGCTTGTTGATGACGTTAATGGTCCAGCCTTTGGTTTTTGCCATTTCCTGCGCCAGAACCCGCATAATCGTATCGGTTCCACCACCTGCTCCATACATCACCACGACGGTGATAGGTTTATCCGGATAGCCCGCGGCTTTCGCGTCCGACCCTGGAATAACTATTTCCAATGCGGCGAGACTGGCTGCGGCACCAGCAACAAACTGGCGACGATCCAGAGGTAAGAGATCTGATTTTCGCTTTGTCATATTTTCCTCCCTGGTTTCCTTTCTTACTCACTTAGCTGGTTCGAGTCGGGTTTCCCGACGATGATCTTACCACTTGATTTGGACTCTCTGGATTAAAAAGTATTGTTTTTCAGAAGTTTATATCCAAACCACTCGATTGAGTTAGATTGTATTTATATCGATATAAATCTCAATACAATATTATAATCGATTTTTTAGTCAGATCTGATCTGTTCTACTCAAACCTTGGTAAATGGCTGCAGTACAGAAGTTTATAGATCCTTATGCGAACGATCCATGGGCCAGCTATTCAGATTAAAAAGAAACGTCCTGATTATAGGGCGCTTCCATTTGAAATCGGACCTGAAATCTCCGACCGCACCGGCACAAGTCCATCCTAACCAAATTCACAGTGAATGTCGGGGATTGGTTGAACAATGGGTATGCGAAAAATCCCTTTGTATATGTTTGAGGGGAATTGAGGTAACTCGATCAGCAAATAATGTGCACCCGGGCAATCCTGATGCAGGCGCGGTCTTAAAAATATGATTGTCCGAAATCAGGCATGCGTCAAACGCGGTATTTACTCAGTTTGTCGTGCAACGGGGCGTCGCAATGCTCTTGTCAACCTGAGGGGCTAGTCCCCAATGACCATCCAACAAAGATGTTTTGCGGCGGATCAAGAGACTCCTGTCCAATCTCGATTATACCGCAACCCAGAAGTTGCCGGACTTGACGGCGACCGTCGTCAACTCTTAGAGCTACGGATCATAAAACACCTTGTCTGATCGCGGCTACAACCGGGGTTGGCGATAATCCAGAGAGTTCCAACATGTCTGAGACAGTTCAATTTCGCATGGGTGGCTACGGGCCGTCGACTTCTTCCCATTCGCGTGCGCTCGAAATATTTTCCGCCTACCTGCAGGACGATAAAGGCGAATCTATCGATCCCAAGTATTTCTGGAATGTCATGGACTTCGACTATCGTGCCGATGACCTTCTGTGGATGGTCGAACAGGGCATTCTGACCCTATGTTATTTTTCTTCAAGTTATTTGTCTGACCGGGTTCCGGAACTGAATATTATAGACTTGCCCTTTGTTTTCGATTCAACGGCCGAGGCCCATGCCGCCCTCGACGGCGAACTCGGCCGCCGTCTCAGTGAAAAAGTCGAGGCGACGACCGGCTACCGGGTTCTGGGTTTTTGGGAAAATGGATTTCGGCATTTGAGCAATCGCCTGAGCCCGGTTCACCGCCCTGCAGATCTTCAGGATATGAGAATCCGCATGCAACCCAACCAGACACATATCGAGACTTTTGAGCTGCTGGGGGCCATTCCCGTGTCGCTGGACCTGAAACCGGGCATTGAACATATTGTCACCGGAAAAGTTGACGCCCAGGAAAATCCCCTGGTCAATACACTGACCTACGGGGTCGCCGACCATCAGAAATTTATCACTATGAGTGCCCACTTTTATGGCGCTCGAATTCTTCTTGTTCACAAGGACAGTTTCGACTCCTGGCCTGAATCCCTGCAACAATCCGTCCGGGAAGCTGGCCGCAAGGCCATTGAGTTTCAACGCGCCACAGTGGCAGCGGAAGAACAGGATGTGCGCGACAAACTGGTCGATCTGGGATGCAGTTTTGTTGAACCAAGCGAAGAAGAACGCCAGGAATTCAAAGAGCGGGTCGCACCGGTTATCGACAAAGCCCGAACAGAACTGGGTGAGGAGTGGTTCGACCTGATTTCCAATTAACCATTTTATTCACCGGCACTTTTCAGATTGTGAAATATGGCCGGCGGGTCGTCTGAGATTTGTAAAAAAAATCTGTCAATTCGAAGTCTGGAAGTGACAGATGTGTTGAGCCCAGAGGACAGGAACGATAGGGTGAGGCAAATTTTTGTAAGATTGGAGAGGAAATAGCATAGTCTTGGTTTTAAACCCGTCAGGGCAAGGCCAGGAAGCAGGGGATCCCACCCCAATTCTCAGAGAAGAAATCTGTTTAAAGACCATGAAACTGCCGGCAACAACGTCGTTACGCGCAAAACCATGTTCACAGATTCGAGGATGTTCTGAGGTGTTCTGTTATTTTCCATCCCGAAACGCAACACGCCTATTTCAGGCATGAACAGGAGAGACTTATGGATGGTTTTGCACGTGGCAATTTCCACGTTGGCTATGAGGCCCGCGTCGACCTTACGGAGCTGAGGCGCAAGCGTA
>JBPCWG010000154.1:0-3592 GCA_051009705.1 Methyloligellaceae bacterium
GAAACATTCGGAGCAGTTTGGCGGGGCGATGCGACGGATGACAGTTTTAACCGGCTGGTTTTGCAGGCCGGCATCGATTGGCGGGAAGCTTCCGTTCTGCGGGCTTATGGCGCCTATCTCAGGCAAATTCGCTCACCTTTCGGCCAAAACTATCTAAGCTCAACGCTTCTGGCTCACAGCGAAACGACGGGGAAACTGATCGAGCTGTACCGTCTCAGGTCGGATCCGAACCTACCCTTGTCGGCAGCGGCTCGTGAGCCTAAACAGCAGCAGCTGATCGCCGAAATTGAGGAGACCCTTGCGACAATTCCCAGCCTTGATGAAGATCGCATTATCAGACACTACCTGAACCTCATATTGTCGACCTGGCGGACCAACTTTTATCAAACCGACGAGAGTGGTCAGACTCTTCCGGCTTTGGCCTTCAAAATTGACAGCTCGCATGTGGACGAGCTTCCGGAACCGCGGCCCTTTGCAGAGATATTCGTATATTCGCCAAGGGTCGAGGGGATCCACCTGCGCGGCGGTCGTATCGCCCGTGGTGGGCTCAGGTGGTCAGATCGGGCACAGGACTTCAGAACCGAGATTCTTGGTCTCGCCAAAGCCCAGCAGGTCAAAAATACAGTGATCGTACCGACCGGTTCGAAAGGCGGCTTTGTTCCCAAACTGATGCCGCGTAACGCCAACCGTGAAGAAACTCTGGCGGAAGGCGTTGCCTGTTATCGGATATTTATTTCGAGCTTGCTCTCCGTTACGGATAATTTGTCGGGTCAGGAGATAATACCGCCGGCTAAAACAATCAGTCATGATGGAGATGATTCTTATCTCGTGGTGGCGGCAGATAAAGGTACGGCAACATTTTCGGACTATGCCAACGAAATTTCGGAATCCCATAATTTCTGGCTTGGGGATGCTTTCGCTTCCGGCGGTTCGGCCGGTTATGACCACAAGAAAATGGCCATCACGGCCCGCGGTGCCTGGGAAGCGGTAAAGCGACACTTCAGGGAAATGAACATCGACATTCAGAACCAGCCGGTTAAGGTGATCGGTATTGGCGATATGTCCGGGGATGTATTCGGTAACGGTATGTTGCTGTCGAAGTGCCTGAAGATTGTCGCGGCCTTTGATCACCGAGATATTTTCATCGACCCTGACCCTGATCCCGAATCCAGCTGGAATGAGCGTCAACGCCTGTTTCAGATGTCGCGTTCGAGCTGGAAAGATTACGATACAACTCTGATCAGCGACGGTGGCGGTGTGTTTAGCCGTCAACTGAAATCGATTCCTCTGTCTGCGCAGATGAAAGAGCTGACAAAGCTCACAGAGGATGCCGTAACGCCGAATGAGCTTATCCGCGCACTACTGAAGGCGGAAGCCGATCTGCTCTGGTTCGGTGGTATCGGCACTTATATTCGGGCATCGAGTGAAACAAATGACGACGCGGGTGATCGTGCCAATGATGCGATCCGCATTGAGGCACACGAGCTTAACCTTTCGGTCATTGGCGAAGGTGCCAATCTGGGCATGACTCAGCTCGCTCGGATCGAGTTTGCCCGCAATGGTGGCCGGGTAAACTCCGATGCCGTCGACAATTCCGCTGGTGTGAACTCGTCAGATCTCGAAGTCAATATCAAGATTGCCGCCGGATCCGTCGTCTCAGCAGGCAAACTCGACATTCCTCAAAGAAACGAATTACTTGTAGAGATGACCGATGAAGTTGCGGAAAAATGTCTGAGAAACAACTATCTGCAGACTTTGGCGATTTCCCTTGGAGAAAAGCGGGGAAACAGCGAACTCGGTTATCAACAGAGATTGATCAGGGAACTCGAAAGTATTTCCTTGCTCGATCGCGAAATCGAATATCTCCCGAACGATTCTGAAATTGCCGAGAAGATGCAGGGCGGGCAATTCCTGTCGCGGCCGGAACTCGCAGTCCTGCTGGCCTATGCAAAAATCGATTTATATGATCAGCTCATTGCCAGCACCGTTCCGGACGATCCGTTTCTGTCCAAGGAACTGATGGCTTATTTCCCGGAAACCCTGCAAAACCGGTATGGGGAATTTATCGAGAGTCACCGCCTGAGAAGAGAGATTATCGCCACGCGAGTCGCAAATGCGATCATAAACAGGGGTGGGTCAACCATCGTTGTTCGGCTCAAGGACGAGACAGGACGGGATGTATCGGACATTGCCAAAGCTTTTACTTCGGTCATGGCCATTTTCTCACTCGATCAGATTTATCGACAGATCGATTCACTCGACAATCAGATCCCTGGAGATTTGCAATTGGATCTCTATTTGGCAGTTCAGCAGCTCTTGCGGCGGGCCATCATCTGGTTCTTGAAATATGCCGATACCAGCACAGGAATGAGTGAAAATATCGCCTTCTACCAATCGGGAATTTCTACCTATACCGAGAAACTCCCGGACATCCTGACCGATTTTCAAAAACAAAAATCAGATCAGATATTCCAACACTTTGTGAGCGGTGGTGTGTCTGAAGAATTTGGCGAAAAACTCTCCAGTCTGGAATATCTGGTAAACGGGCTGCAGGTGACAATGGAAGCCCAATTGGCGTCAAAATCTGTTGTTGAAGTAGCATCGATGTTTAGAGATATCAGCACCCTGCTTCGCCTCGATGAGATCCGAGAGAAAGCAGGTGGTTTGACACGTGGTGACCATTTTGACAGCATCGCCATCAATAGCGCCTTATCCAGTCTCGACAATGCGCATCGACAGATTGTTCGGCAGGCGTTGGAAGCCAGCAATCAGCCAGGGGAGCATGAGAAAATCTGGATTGAACAAAACACTGAAAATCTACGGCGTACACGCAGAAGTATAGACGACATTCTGGATGGCGGCAGGCTTTCGCTCTCTAAATTAACTGTTGCCGTCGCGCAGATCAGTGAACTAAGTAGTCGCTAAACCTGGACCGTTGAACACGGGTGAACCAACTGGGGCCGGCATGCAAATCGCCAAGGGAGAATAAATATTTCTAGCACAGATCCTGAGACTGTCCCCGGGTCGTCAGCGCGGTTCGGCTGGATCATGTTTGACTGGGCGTCGCAACCTTTTTATACCTTAATTGTCACATTTCTGTTCGCCCCCTATTTCGCCAACTATTTCGTCCAGGACGCCGTGCTCGGTCAGACTCTGTGGGGTTATTCCGCTGCCATCGCCGGTATCGGAATTGCCATATTGAGTCCGTTGTTTGGCGCGATCTCCGACGCTTCTGGCAAGCGCAAGCCATGGATTGGTTGGGGAACACTTATCATGGCCGCGGCGATGACGGGCCTCTGGCTGGCTGCGCCCGGTATGCCGGATCGAATTTATGTTGTGATGGGATTCGTAATCATCGCTATGATTGCCGGCGAAGTGACCCTCGTTTTTATCAATTCCATGATGCCGACATTAACCACGCCGGAAAAGCTGGGTCAGTTAAGCGGTACGGGCTGGGCCATCGGATTCGTCGGAGGCCTGATTTCCCTCCTGTTCATGCTGGGATTTATCATAGTTGATCCCAACAGCGGTAAAACGGTTCTAGGGATCGATCCGGTTTTGCCGTTCGATGCCGCAGAACATCAGCATGATA
>JBPCWG010000155.1:0-3794 GCA_051009705.1 Methyloligellaceae bacterium
CGGGGCTTGCTGAAGATTGCAACAGCCGATCAAATTCGCGACTTGAATGAGAACGAAATAGACAGCGCTCCATCGCCAGAGGTGGAAGAGTGGAGTACAGACAAACTCAGAGATGAAATAGCAATTCTACGCAGCGATTTTGAAGGTCGAGCCTGGTATGAAAAAGATTGCTGGGATATTGAAGTTGGCGCACTCCACCAATCTTATTTACGAAAACTCAGGAAGAATTGCCATCTCATGTGCGATACGCGGGTCGAACATCTGAAACAGCAACCAGGCGGTTGGAAGCTCAATACAAATCGCGGTGACTTCCACGCAGGCTTGATCATTAATGCGGCAGGGGCCTGGGCCGGTCAAATCAGTGAATATGCCGGTGCAACCGAGATTGGTCTGGTGCCCAAACGGCGAACTATCGTTGTTGTCCCTGCGCCTGAGTCCATTGCTGCAATAAAGCTCCCCATGATCGTCGATCGTGACGAGGAGTTTTATTTGAAACCGGAAGCCGGTCGGCTCTTGCTATCGCCGGCAGATGAAACTCCTACAGAACCGGGGGACGCGCAACCGGAGGAAATGGATGTCGCCATTTGCATAGATCGCATTGAGCGCGTGTTTGACCTGGAAATTCGTCGAATTGAAAACCAGTGGGCAGGATTGAGATGTTTCGCTGTAGATGGAAATCCTGTTTGCGGCTTCGACCCAGCGGCGCCGGACTTTTTCTGGCTGGCTGCTCTCGGGGGTTATGGAATTCAGATCATTCCGGAATTGTCGCGGTTGGCGGCCGGCATGGTCAGCTCTAACGACCGTAGAAATAGTATGTTGACACAGGGGTCTGTCTTGCAGAGCCTGTCACCAGACCGATTTGCAGTCTGACGGCAATACCAAACCGTACGCACTACAACATAGAGGTTTCCTTTCATGTCTCAGCAATTCGTTGCAAAATTAAAAGAAATTCTTGGGCCCAATGGTTGGCTTGAGGGCGAGGACTCGGATTCCTATTTGACCGATATGTTTGGGAAACAGGGCGCTTCGCCGTTGGTCGTACGTCCTGAAACAACGGAACAAGTCTCTCAAATTGTAAAAATCTGTGCCGCCAACAACGTGGCCGTAATTCCCCAGGGCGGAAATACAAATGTGTGCCGTATGGCCATACCTGAAGAAAATCAGGCGGCAGTCATTTTGTCACTGGCTCGCATGAATCAAATAATAGACATCGACCCCGAATGCTCGACGATTACTGCAGAGGCCGGGTGTTTTGTACAAACCCTTCAGGATTATGCAAGAGAGCATAATCGGCTATTTTCACCGGACTGGGGGGCGAGGGGATCGGCTATGATCGGCGGAGCTGTGGCGACAAATGGCGGCGGACAGAATGTGTTCCGCTATGGCACCACGCGTGAACAGGTGCTGGGTATGGAAGTTGTTCTGCCGAATGGGCAAATTTGGAATGGAATGCGGGCACTACGGAAAGACAATTCGGGTTATGATCTCAAGCAGTTGTTCATCGGATCAGAAGGCACGCTGGGGATCATTACAAAACTGGTATTCAAGCTCCATTCCAATCAGGGCCAGCACTGTTCGCTGTTCGGAATTCTGACCGATATGTCGGAACTGATGAAGTTTCTGGAACTCGCACAGAGAATTGGCGGGGATAAGCTAACCGCATTTGAACTGCTTCCCGGCCTCGGTGTGGAGAAGGCTTTGGAACGTTACCCGGTGCTGCAACGACCACTGGATCAGAAATCCGACAGGTATGTCCTGGTCAGATTTTCAGACTGGGAAAATGTCGAAGATCTTGTAACGACACTTTTTGAACAGGGATTTGAAGCCGGTATTCTCGAAAACGCCGTCATGTCCCAAAATCTGGATCAGGAGAGCAATCTCTGGGAAATTCGTGATCAGATGATTCCCACACAGTATTTCAAGACCCGTTTGCTGAAATGGGATGTTTCTGTTCCGATCAGTAAAATCACACATTTCCTCGACAGCGCGGAAAATCTCGTACGAGGACACCAGCAGAACGCGATTGTCTATGTCACCGGCCATGTCGGGGATGGGAATATTCACTATACGGTCATTCCGGACGGTGAGGGAAATCCCGGTTTTGATGAACTCTGTAACCGGATTTATCAGGATGTGGACGAACTTGTCTGGTCCCTCGGCGGATCGATAGCTGCAGAGCACGGCGTCGGCCTGCTCCTGAAGTCCCGTGTTAAAAATCAGAAGTCTGAAATTGAGTACGGTCTGATGCAACAAGTCCGTCAACTTTTCGATCCCCAGGGGATTATGAATCCGGGTAAACTGATTGAATATTGACGTGCAAGGCACACAAAGATTTCACATTATCAATTAGTTCGCCCTGGCGCGCATGTGATGCTAATATTTGGTTTAACAATTCACAGACAACGCCTCCCTATTGCCGCCCCAGTTTAATTTTAAAGAGAAGGCCATAGCCATCGCTTATGTGAGCATGTGGCCTATCAGACAGAATACTCATTCCTTTCAGTTGGGGATTATGACAAACACAAGAGAGAGTGCTTCTAAACAGGCGACATCCCATGCCTTGAATCACGTACAGCAGAGGAGTCATATGGGTTCAAATTTGTTCGCAACGCTGATTTCAGCTTTTGCGCTATTGTTTTCAGGTTATAGTTTTTATGAATCCGTCGTTAGGGCGCCGCAAATGGAAATATTTGTACCCCCGAAGATAAATTATACAGATCCTGACCGTCCGGATAATCCATTCGAAGTTTTCATTGTCCCATTGACCCTTGCGAATGACGGCGCACGGACAGGTACGGTTTTATCGATTGTTCTGGAAGTCAAAAATTCGAAGTCCGGGGCGCGTAAGAAATTTATCGCGTCAAAACTGGGAACCTGGGGGAATGAATCCGGCGAAGCGTTTGCTCCTATTGTCCTGCCTGGCAAAGGATCTGTTTCGGAGTCGATTCAGTTTTTTCCGCAAGTCGGAGAAAATGTCCCGCGCATACTGGACCTGGAACCCGGGAGTTATGATTTCAGAATTATTCTTGATGTCGCATCCGCCGGATCGGACTCCCTGTTCGCTCCAAAACTCAATCCCCTGAGTTTTTCCATGCAGGCCGGGCAAATGGACTATCGAAGGTTCACCGGCAGCGGAACAATGGAGATGTGGTCAGCCAACTATCAGTCCGCTACAACGCAGTCTGTCGAACAGTAGGACCGAGGATAGCCGCGCAAAATTCTATAGTGGATTTCGATCTCCGGAAAGCAAGATTAAAATTGTATCCGGGTTTAAAGCAACGATAAAGTTGTGGTATTCACTTGCTGGTGGATTTCATAAGGACCCCTGAGAATTTTCAATTCAAAGCGGGACAATTCCAGCGTTGGCTGAGCATGGAGATTGATTATTATGGGTGCGGATGATTCGGTATTGATCGCGGGTGGCGGCCCTGTTGGTCTCGCTTGTGCTTACAATCTGGCCCGGAAAGGCATTCCTGTCACTGTCTTCGATGACAACCCGGAACTCCAGGATGATCCGCGCGCCGCGACCCTGCACCCTGCGACTCTCGAACTGCTTGACGAACTTGGTATCATTGATCAAGTCATCCAGCAGGGCCTTATCTCCAAAGAGTTTCAATTCTGGGATCGGCCCTCAAACTCTCTGGTCGCCGAGTTTGATCATTCATTACTAAGCGAAGATACGAAGTTCCCCTATGTGGTGCAGTGCGAACAGTTTAAAATCACCCGGATTCTTCTGGATCGCCTGTCGTCTCTTTCCCATTGCAAGGTTCATTTTTCCCACGAAGTTCAGTCCG
>JBPCWG010000156.1:0-3112 GCA_051009705.1 Methyloligellaceae bacterium
GGGCGCCGACGGTGTTAGTCTCGATATGGCGGCCTCAAGCATTGAGCGCGCTGACGGTGGCACCGGTGACGACGTTTTTGACGCCTCTGATGCAACGGAGTCCGTCACGGCTCTTGGCAATGGCGGCGATGATACGCTGACCGGTGGCTCGGCGGCAGACCGTCTCTATGGGGGCGATGGCGACGACAAGATCTCCGGCGGTGACGGGAATGATTGGTTGTATGGTCAGGATGGCAACGACACCTTGGATGGCGGTGCTGGAAATGACTGGCTGGTTGGCGGTGATGGTTCTGATAATCTGAGCGGTGGCGAAGGAAATGACTGGTTGAGCGGTGACGAAGGTGCCGACAGTTTTCAAGGTGGCGATGGCATGGATACGCTGCTTGGCGGTAAGGGTGACGATTCTTTCCGATATGCCATTGGTCACGGAACCGACACAGTCGATGGTGGTGAAGACAATGACTCCATTGTCATCAACGCTAACGGGTTTGAAATATCCGAAATCCTTATCGAAGATGCCGCCACCTACAATGCGCGCACGGGATCAAACATTCAGTCCGATCATGTTTTGGTTTCTGTTGATGGTCAGCTTTCCATCAACGCTACCAACGTCGAAAATTTTGAAGTCAATTTTGATCAGGACGTTACGGCGGTCAAAATTTCCGGGGATTTCTCACTATCGGGAGCTCAGAATTTCACCATCCAGAGTGATACGGATCTTTCAGTCATAGATCTAAGTGCCCCGGGAGCAAGTTCTGTCGTCGACCAGACCTTCACCGGAGATACATCCGGGAATGTGATCTCGGGCACGTCTGGTGACGATGTTCTGACCGGGACCGACTTTGAAGATACAATCTACGGTCTCGGCGGTGATGATTTCATCGATGCGGGAAAAGGAAACGATACAAGCTATGGCGGTTCCGGCGACGACGTGTTTCTGTTTGCAGAAGGCGACGGCGACGATAAGGTATTCGGCGGCCAAGGAAGTTCCTGGACCGATACTATCCATCTCGATGATGCCAGTGGAGGGGATAATATTGGAATATTCGGAACTGACTGGACACTGGTCCTGAGCGAAGGCTCTGCCACCGTCAATGCGGGTTCCATTGATTTGAGTGACGATGCCGATGGAAGCATCATACTCCAGGATGGCAGCCGAATCGAATTCGAAGATATCGAACAGATCGATTGGTAAATTTCGTCAGGTCATTCAAGGGTGAACTGAAGAAGGTCGCTCATTCATCGTCGGCCTTTTTTCATACAGTTTTAAGCTGAGAAATTTTTCTCGGTAATTTTACACACAGACGAAACCCAATATTTGCTCAATTTATTGACAGCTTCCCAATTATTTGAGGAAGGCAATTATCTCCTTGCCTTCGTTCAACAATTTCCCAAACCAAAATTACAGGATCCGAATTTGTGGATAACTCATACTCTAAGAATTTTGTCTAAGCGAAGACCGAATTACACCGAATATCCAATGTTACAAATATATGACAATCGCAATGTATTAGCGGGATTTGGAACATTAATTGTGGGTGAAACGTGCTTGTTCCGTGCCCTGACATTTTACAATTTTGTAATGTTCCGAATTCGTGAGGAACAAATAGGGTGGGGATTCATTGGTGTTAGCGAACACTGATTTCGACCGGTCAAATCTTCAGTTGGATTTGTTGCGGTCCGACGACAAATTTCAAACTTCAATTGGAAACAGGCTTCACATCCTATTGGTTGCGGGACCATCAGGAGCGGGGAAATCGACTCTCATCGATAATCTAATCCGGGGCCGATTGGCTGATGACCATCGCGCGAAACTGCCGCAGGATTTGGAAAGTTGGCCATGCGTCGAAGCCAATGATGTATTGAAGCGAAGCGACAGCACAAGTGTTATCGAGGCCCTACGATCTGAAAGAGCCGGCATCATTCTTCACTACGATACATTCTTCATCCACCGCATGGGGCTCGAAAGTTATCAACAAGATCCGGTTTCGGATTTATTATTCGCCAGTCAGAAACTGACGATCATTTGTATTGAGCCCGATCCGGACGCGTTGAGACTGCAATTCGACCGTCGATTCAAGGAACATTTGGGAAAGAAAAAACTCGGATCCCGTCTATGGGCGCGCTTTGGTCGCATGCCGCTGAAACGGTTGAAGTATCGTGTCCTGGGTTTGGGAATGCCCGAAACCGATTTGTTGTATCAAGACCCAGAAATTATAGAGACTTGCTACAGGAATTGGAAAAAATTTCTTGATGAATTAAAGGCGGAAATTCCCGAGACAGAAATTTTTTATTTCAGACCCGATCCAAAGCGTTCAAGTCAGCAGTCTAAGCGATTTTCACTGGTCAATCAATTTGGCTAGTTAGGTGTAAACAAAAATGAGCGGTATCGTTTATCAAAACTCGCTTTGCAAGGCAAAGACAACGATTGGCTGTCTATGATTGATGTAAGAGATATTGTTTATGACAAGCTGGTTCTGATAGCCCAGCCCCGCGACCGGCACATTATTTCCTGTCTTCAAGAGCACGAGGCCAGAGATATTCTTGTTCTGTCCTCCAGCGCACCTAAATCTCCCATAAGAAACGAAGGATATGTATCCGGGAAACTATCGTCTCTGAGCGACCTCACACAAAATAACTGTGAAGTCGCGGTTCTCGATTCCTGGTCGAGCATAGCACTTAATCGAAAGCGAAATTTTTGGAAATCCAGGATAACAACATTACTTGTTCCCAAAGGACTGAATGCTGCGCTTTATCAGGCGGGGTTAAATTACTATTCCCGATCCCATCGGCTGGCCGTATCAGGGGAAACAGAATTAGTTGTAGATGGACGAAAACGACGCTTTCTCGTTATCGAGGTACGTCGAGGATCATCGAGTCATAACCGTCGTGTTTTTGCCCCCCATGACTGGCATCCGAGCCAGATTTTTGCGCATCTGCAAGGAATAAACTATGTCCTCCTCAGGTCTGTGGAGGAAATCGAGTCCGAAGATGGCTATAAGGATATTGATATCCTTGTATCCGACTCTGATTTGCCGAAAGTACACGAAAGATTTCGTCAGCAAGTTGGGCTCGATCCATTTGAAGTCTACGCGGAGGGAGGGATTTGCGG
>JBPCWG010000157.1:0-15160 GCA_051009705.1 Methyloligellaceae bacterium
GGAAATCGATATTATCGGCTTTCTGGTTGATGATAATCCCCATGGCACCGTCGCCCGAATGGGCGCACATAAATATAACCGACCGGTGGAAACGCGGATCGGAGATCGTTGGCATTGCGATTAGCAACTGCCCATCGAGGAATTTTTCGTTTTCATTCATGTTTTGTTCGAAAATTCTGTTGATGCGCAATACTAATCCGACATTAACGGATATGTGAAGAGGGTAGCCTCAATATTTGCAAACTTGACGAATTGTATAAAACTTCACATTACATTGATGAACCGTGACTCAGATTGAGCTGAATTCCTCGCGAATTTGACTATTGTAAGGGCACTTCTGAAACCATGGCCAGCAATAAGCGGATATTGAAAATGATGTTCCAGGAAACGAACCTATTAAGACCCGCCAAAGTCCTGTTTTTGACTCTAACAGTAGCATTCTTTGCCATGTATCTCGCTCCTGTTTCACTGCTTCAGGCCGGACAGTCAGCCTCCCCATGGCAAACGGGATTTCACCACAAGGTTCGCTTGATCGCCGGTTCCAAGGATAAATTGGGAGATAAGGACGGTCATCTCATTGGTGTGCAGATACAATTGGAGAAAGGCTGGAAAACCTACTGGCGGTTTCCCGGAGATGCAGGGGTTCCGCCGCAGTTCGATTGGCAGGAGTCGCGCAATCTAAAATCCACGAAAATCATGTATCCCGCACCGGCCCGTTTCGTTGACCCCTACAGCACGACAATCGGTTACAAGGACGAAATCGTTTTTCCGGTATACCTTGAAGCGAAAGAAACAGGTAAGCCGGTGAACGTTAGTGTCCGCATGGAATTTGGCGTTTGCCAGGACGTGTGTTTTTTCGCCGAAGCCAAAATGAACCTTGAAGTGTCCAATGCCGGTTTGCCAAACGCTCGCAATGATATCGTGCTGAAAGATTATGTTTCAAAGGTTCCGAAATTGATTTCCTCTTCCAAAACTTCAGACCTTTCAGCGAAGCTGATCCGGGTCGATCTCAAGGGAAAGGATCCGTATCTTCTTATCGAGGCCCGCTATCCCGAGACTGCGGAAAAAAAGGATTTATTTGTGGAGGGACCGCGAGATTTTTACATGCCTCTGCCGAAGCGTCTTAAACCCGCTGCCGGAAATGTAGTTCAGTACAAAGTCGATCTCAAAGATGGTGATGATCCAAAACAATTGAGTGGAAAAAGACTGACTTACACTTTAGTCTCCTCGGAAGGTCAGGTTGAACTATCTGAAGTAATAAGTGTGCAATAGGGTGAACAAGGCGATCGGGTAAACTGAGGTCTGGAAAACGTAACGGGCATCTTATAATCGTTTTTCAGTTCTCCGGACAATCAGACACCAAATCTTGCGACATCCGCGTATCGTTCCTGACCAGCACGCAACAGGGGACTCTCAAATGAAACTATCTGTCGGTGATCGACTTCCGGAAACCAATCTCTATGTCCTAACCAAAGACGGGCCACAAGCCGTGTCCACCAGTGACTGGTTTGCGGGACGCAAAGTTGTGGTATTTGCTGTCCCCGGGGCCTTTACAGCAACATGCCACAACAATCATGTGCCAAACTTTCTCGAAAATCTTGACAGTTTGAAATCCAAAGGTGTCGATGAGGTCGCCTGTCTGGCGGTCAACGATGTATTCGTCCTGAATGCCTGGTCGGAAGCGACAGGGGCTAAGGGAAAATTGACATTTCTGTCTGATGGTAATGGAGAATTCACCGGCGCTATCGGCGCCGAGAATGATATTTCTGTGGTTGGCTTAGGCATCCGCTCCAAGCGCTATGTGATGCTTGTCACCGATGGCGTTGTTGATTTCGTCTCGGTCGAAGAGGCGCGGGGAACGATTGAGAAATCCTCGGCAGAAATTGTTCTTCAGCAACTCTGATCCGGATAAACGAATTACTGTTTGTTTTTCTGAGCAAACATAGGTCGCATAATCCTGCAAGCATTCCGATTAACTGAAGTCGCTGTAGGAGGACAGGTCGAGTTCCGCAATTCCCTGACGGGCAAGTTCATCGGCGCGTTCGTTCTCCGGATGACCCGCATGCCCTTTGACCCAGTGCCAGGAAATGTTGTGTTTTTGTGTGTTGCTGTCGAGTTCCTGCCAGAGATCCGCGTTCTTTACCGCCTTTTTCTGGGAATTCTTCCAGCCTCTTTTTTTCCAGCCGTGAATCCATTCCGTTATACCCTGTTTGACATAAGTAGAATCCGTATAGAGATCGACCGCGCAACCGTCATGCTTCAGGGCTTTTAGCGCTTCGATAGCTGCTGTTAATTCCATCCGGTTATTCGTGGTTTCCTTTTCGCCGCCAAGAAGCTCCTTGCGATGTTCGCCATAAATGAGGATGGCGCCCCAGCCTCCGGGGCCGGGATTCCCCGAACAGGCCCCATCAGTAAAAATGGTTATCCGTCCGGAATTTTGTGTGCTGTCGTTCAAATACAGTCTCCCAAACCATATTCACGGGCGCTTTTGACGGTCTTGTGGAAATTGAGCTTGCGTAGATATTCAGTGGGATCCTTGGGTTTGACCAGGGCATCAGCCTGGATATTCAGCCAGTCATAGGAACGAGTCAGAAGAAATCGGAGGGCTGCACCGCGTGCGAGCAGCGGCAGGTTTTCAAGTTCATCGTCATCCAGCTCACGAATTGTCTGGTAACCTTGCAACAGGGCCCGGGCTTTCGAAATATTGAAGGAGTTGTCCTGTTCAAAGCACCAGGCGTTGAGGCAGATGGCAATATCGTAGGCGAGGATATCGTTGCAGGCGAAATAAAAGTCAATTAGTCCGGAAATTTTGTCGCCGAGAAAGAAAACATTGTCCGGGAACAGATCCGCGTGGATGATTCCCTGGGGTAAATGGTCGGGCCATGCCTGGTTCAACTCACTCAGCTCGGACTCGATTGTTGTATGCAGGTTTTCTGTTATTTCATCAGCCCTGTCGCTGAAGCTTCGATAAAGCGCCTCCCAGCTGGACACAGAGAGAGAGTTTTCCCGATACAGTTTGAAGTCGGCACCGAGCTTATGGAAGCGGGCCAGGCTCTTACCTAATTCATAGCAGTGTTTCTTTTGCGGTCGCCGTATCCAAAGACCTTCCAGAAACTCGATGAGCACCGCCGGACGGTCAGCTAGGGTGCGTAGAATTTGACCTTTCTTATCCCGTACCGGCGTTGGACAGGAGAGTCCGCGCTCCGCGAGATGTTCCATCAATCCGAGAAAAAAGGGTAGATCCTCGCTCCTTACTCTTTTCTCGTAAAGCGTCAGGATAAAGGGACCTTTTTCCGTCTGTACGAAGTAGTTTGTGTTCTCGACCCCTTCCGCAATCCCCTTATAGGACAAGAGCTCACCCAATCCGTAGGAGTGAACAAATGTCTGGAGAAGATCGTCGGAAACCTCAGTATAGACCGCCATGTTCAAGCACTTGCCATATCTCTCAGAGCAGCCGGTAATTTAAACGTCACGGATTCCCTGGCGGTGGTTTCTGTCTCGATAGTAATTGCGAACTTCTCCTCGAAGGCTTCGATGATTTCTTCTACCAGCACTTCGGGCGCTGAGGCGCTGGCCGTGATCCCGAGAGTGGAAATATCCTGTAGTTTTGACCAGTCGATATCGCCGGCGTCACGGACCAGATAAGATCGTTCGCAGCCCGCGCGCGCGCCCACGTCGACAAGACGTTGCGAGTTGGAACTGTTAGGTGCACCAACGACAAGCAGGGCGTCACAGTCCGCGGCTATGGCTTTTACCGCCACCTGCCGGTTTGTTGTCGCGTAACAGATATCATCCTTGCGGGGCCCAACTATATCGGGGAAGCGTTCCTTCAAGATATCGATAATTTTTCTGGTGTCTTCGACAGAGAGAGTCGTTTGGGAGACATAAGCCAGCTTGTCTGGAGTCTTCGGAATTATTGAACGGGCATCTTCATCTGTTTCAACAAGCCGAACCGCACCTTCAGGCAACTGTCCCATGGTACCGATGACTTCCGGATGACCGGCGTGTCCGATCAGCAGTATTTCATATCCACGGGCATACAACCGGTCGGCCTCGATATGCACTTTCGAGACCAGGGGGCATGTGGCGTCCAGGAAAAAAAAGTTTCTCTTTTGGGCTTCTTCCGGCACAGATTTCGGTACGCCATGTGCGGAAAATATAACCTGCGCCTGCGTATCGGGAATTTCGTCCAGCTCCTCGACAAAGACCGCGCCCTTGTTCTTAAGGGAATCAACGACAAATCTGTTGTGAACAATCTCATGTCTGACGTAAACGGGAGCACCGAATCGTTCTAAAGCTAGTTCAACTATTTGAATAGCGCGATCAACACCCGCACAAAAACCCCGGGGTTCGCACAATTTGATAACGAGTTTTGGTTTGTTGCCAGTTTGTTCGTTCATATCCGAGTTTTCGTTTTAACAGGATAAAAGTCCTGATTTCCGGGTATTATTTCGAGAATTTTCATCCGAGTTTCCAGTGAAATTATATACAGCGTTTTCCTGTTTATTGGTATGCCTAGACCCATTCTGGCCTTTATTTAAACATAAACACTATGGGGTATGGGACAAATATCTGAATTTCGGATTTGTCTCTAGATATATTGGACAAAAATTTATATAAGTTCAAATGAATCAATAAATTAAGAGAAGCGTGAACTGTTTGCTGGGGGAATTTCGGAAATAGGAATTGGGGCAATCGTGACGGAATTTATTGACAGAATTCGATCCTATTCACTGATCGCCGGGTTGACCGGATTGTGCATGGGACTCCAGGCCTGCAGCATGTCCAATCTGACATCTGGTCTCGGAACAGATTTATTTTCCAGCAAGAAAAAGCAGCAGGAACAGGCGGCTGTCTGGTCGCCCACGGTAACCGAGGGATCGCTGCTGGCGGCTGCCAAGCAAAACCAGGATCTGTCAACGCTCCTCACCGCGGAAAAAGGGTGTCCCCGATTTGTTATCTGGTCCAAAGGACGACATTTCACCCGCTACGAAAATCCGGTGGTCAAGGAGCCGACCAGTGTCATGTACCGCGGTGAAATCACGAAGATCGCCCGCGAATGTGAAATTGCGGCTGGCCGCATCACCATCAAATATGGATTCTCCGGTCGGCTGCTGCTGGGACCCAAAGCCAAGTCCGACCAATATGCACTTCCCGTTGTGCTGACCGTTACCGGCAAAGCCCGCGGAAAACTTAAAGAAGAGCGGCTGAATGTTCCGATTATAATCGAAAAGGGACAACCTGTCGGGTATTTTACCCGCGTCCGCCGTATCACATTTGATATTCCCGAAGGATCCCAGGTCGAAGACTTCAAGCTCTTTGTGTCGTTTGACAAGGACGCAGAGCAACAGGGCGGCGCTTGATCGATCTCGATTAGCTGTGCTTTAGCGACAGGCCGGATAGCTTGGGAGAAACAGCCAATCTTTCATTCCCAGACCGACTTTGCTTGATCGCAAGCCGCTGACTATGTAGGCTTGAAAACATGATTGATTGAGCAGGAATCCGGCGGCTCCCATACTCCAGTGGAAATGCTCTAAAAGAAAGTTGTTTACGATGTCGTCTTCGCATAGCGACGAGACTTCCGGTCCTCTGTCGCAGACCCCCCTGAACACTCTGCATCATGAGCTCTCGGCCCGCATGGTACCTTTCGCCGGGTATGAGATGCCTGTCCACTACGAGGAAGGCATTCTGTTTGAGCACAATTTTACACGTACGGCCTCCGGGCTTTTTGATGTCTCACATATGGGACAGTATTATCTTTCTGGTCCCGATCATGAGACCGTTGCAGCCGCCATTGAGCGTATTGTCCCCGGGGAAGTCAAAGCGCTTGGCCGAGGGCGTATGCGTTACACGGTATTGCTCAATGAGAGTGGCGGTATCATTGATGATCTTATGATTACCCGCCCTAAGGATGAATCCGAAGCCGGAAAGCTTGAAATCGTCGTCAATGCCGCGCGAAAAGACGTGGATATCGCATATTTGAGGGACCGGCTACCGAAGAGTATAGATGTCGTATCCAGTTCGAGAACCGGTTTGCTGGCCTTGCAGGGACCGAAGGCCGCGTCCGTGTTGCAAGAATGGTGTCCGGGTGTCGAAATTCAGAACTTTATGTCGATGACAACAGCGACATTTGAGGGGCGAGCCTGTCAGATTTCCCGGGCTGGCTATACGGGCGAGGATGGCTTTGAAATTTCTGCGGAAGCGGATGCCGCGGAGGCAATCGCCCGTGTCCTGATTGATCATGAAGACGTCATGCCTGTGGGACTTGGGGCCCGAGACAGCTTGCGCCTTGAAGCGGGCCTCTGCCTTTACGGCCATGATATCGACGAGGACACTTCGCCTGTCGAAGCCGACCTTGCCTGGATAATCGGCAAACGCCGGCGTCAGGAAAAGGATTTTCTTGGTGCGGACCGCATTCTTGAGGAATTCGAAAACGGGCCGCGACGCAAACGTGTCGGAATTGTTCTGGAAGGCCGATCCATTGCCCGCGAGGGTGCGGAAATCCTGGCATCGGGAGGTGAGAGGGAAATCGGCAAAGTTACCAGTGGCGGGTTTTCACCTTCGACGGAACAATCTATTGCCATGGGTTATGTCGAAAGTGCTCATGCAAACGTAGGGGATAAATTACAGGTCAAGGTGCGCAACCGCACTATCGACGCCTCTATAATAGAGCTTCCCTTTTTCCCCCATAGATTCTATAGAGCGCCTAAATAGATTGGTACAAAACAGTGAGGATGCCCCATGGCTGAGAAATATTACGCAAAAGATCACGAATATATTCTGGTGGATGGAGATACCGGGACGGTGGGTATTTCAAATTTCGCGCAGGATCAGCTGGGGGATGTCGTTTTCGTTGAACTCCCGGAAGTCGGAAAAACCTTTTCTAAAGGGGACGAAGCCTGCGTGGTTGAATCCGTAAAAGCGGCAAGTGAAGTTCTGGCACCGGTTGATTGTGAAATCCTGGAAGTCAACAATCAGCTTGAAGACAAGCCCGGCATGGTCAATGAGGATGCCGAAGGCGGGGCCTGGTTCATCAAGGTCAAAATCAATGACAAGTCGCAGCTCTCAGAACTGATGAGCGGCGAAGATTATGACAAGTTCGTTGCCGACTCCTAATTATTTCTGGTCACTACCGGTCATAGAGACAAAGAAAAAACCGATCCCTTGAGATCAGTTTTTTAGTTTTCAGTCGTATTATTATTTTTATTAATCAGTTTAATTTCGATTGCAGCTCTTTGATCGTCCTGTCAATCATTTGACCCGACGTGCTGTCGGTCAGATTGTCCGCAATCAATTTATCGGCGGCGGCGATGGCCACATCAACGGCTGCTGCCCGTACCTCATCCATTGCCTGGGCCTCGGCGCGGCCAATTTTATCTTCAGCAATTCTCGTGCGTCGCTCCAGCGATTCCGCCAGTGCTTGGCGTGTTTCGGTCGCGTATGTCTCGGCTTCCTGCTTGGCAAGGGCGATGATTTCCTTAGCGCTTTCCTCGGCTTCTTTTTGCTTGCGCTGATAGTCCGCGAGTATGGCCTGGGCTTCTTCGCGCAATTTTCGAGCTTCTTCCAGCTCGTCGCGAATCTTATCGGCGCGCTTATCCAGAGCCTCGCCGGCCTTCTGAGGTACCTTGTAATACATCAACAGGCCGATAAAGCCGAAAAAGGAAATCGCAACCCAGAAGGATGGATCTTTTAACATGGTTCAGCTCCTAGTTCCCCTGGGATTCCTGGGCGACGATTTTATCGATTTCTGCCTTGTCAACCTGCTTACCAATCAGGGCCTCGACAATTGACCCGGCGGTATCACCGGCAATCGCATTGATTTCGGACAACGCACTTTCCTTCGACGCCTTTATGCGGCTTTCCGCCTCCGTCATTTTTTCCGATATCTTCTGCTCGACTGCCTGTCGTTCCGCATCAATTTCGCCGTGAAGCTTGTCGCGGTTTTCCTGCGCAATGGCATGGGCTTTCGCGCGCGCCTCGGCCATCGACTGCTCATAGGCGGCGAGGGCATTTTCGGTTTCTTTTTTCAGCTTCTCCGCTTCATCGAGGTCGCGGCTGATGCGATCCTGGCGTTGCTCTATAACATTGGCAATACGCGGGATGGCCACACGTGACATGAACAGATAGAGACCGACAAAGGTGATCGCTAGCCAGATCAGCTGCGGGGCAAAGTCAGAGATAACGAGTTGCGGCATGACGCGCTCCGTTGGTGTCGAAACCGGGAGAAGGGGTGCGAACAAGGCAATTCGCACTCACCCTTTCCCTGAAGGAGGTAAAGAAACCGGCTCAGTACCGATTTAAAATACGAATAGGATGATCAGGGCAACAACGAGTCCGAAAAGGCCGGTGGCCTCTGCCAGCGCAAAGCCGAGCAAAAGGTTTGCGAACTGTCCCGGTGCCGCAGATGGATTGCGCAGGGCGCCGGAAAGATAGTTGCCGAAAATTGTTCCGATACCGATACCTGCACCGACAAGGGCGATTGAAGCAAGGCCGGCGCCGATGAGTTTTGCTGCTGCTGGATCCATTTTTACTCTCCTTGAGATTTAATTGAATGTTGGATTGATTGTTTCTAGTGATGCATGTGAAGCGCATCGTTCAAATAGATGCATGTGAGAATTGCGAAGACGTAGGCCTGGAGAAACGCGACGAGAAATTCAAGACCTGTAAACGGTATCATGAACAGGAGCGGCGCCCATCCTCCAAGCGCTCCGAGTGCCACAACAAATGCGCCGAAAACTTTCAGCATCGTATGCCCGGCCATCATGTTCGCAAACAGTCGAACCGACAAACTAATGGGACGGGTCAGGTAGGAAATAATCTCGATAACCACCAGCAGGGGTAGCAGTGGAGCGGGCACGCCTGAGGGTACGAAAAATTTCACAAATCCAATACCGTGTTTGACGAAGCCGATTATTGTCACGCCGATGAAAACCACGGCGGCAAGGGCAAAGGTGACGATGATGTGGCTGGTGACCGTAAACGAGTAGGGAACCATGCCGATCATGTTGCAGCCGAGGACAAACATGAAGAGCGTGAAGACGAACGGGAAAAACTTCATGCCCGCCGTGCCTACATTATCCCGGATCATGTTGGCCACGAACTCGTACATGATCTCGGCCACCGACTGCATGCGGCCGGGGACCAGTGAACGGCTTTTCACGCTGAGAAATAGAAACAGGCCGACAATAACGACCACGAGCACCATAAACAGGGATGCATTCGTGAATGATGCATCTATGTCGAATATTTCCAGCGGTACAAGACGCTTGATCTCAAACTGATGCATCGGATCCGGTAATCCGCTGCCACCGTGTCCATCACCTGCTGCCGACGCCATCGCCGTCTCCTTAATCCTGCCCGTTGCCGCGGCGATCCCCGTTTTCCGGGTTTTCCGCTGCTGATTTCCCTGCGGCGCCAGATATCATAGTCGCCTGCATTTGCTTAGCGGTGCGTATCACGTTCACCAGCCCTGCGACCAGCCCTAACATGACAAAAACCAACAAAAAAATCGGCGAAGTTGCAAGCCACTTGTCTATCCACCAACCGACAAATCCCCCGAAACAAACACCGACGACGAGTTCCGTCGCCAGTCTGAAGGCGTAACCAAGAGCACTGCCGCGCTGCGATTCCGTGGTACGGTCCGTTGTCGCGTCACGCACTTCATCGATATTTCGGTCAAGTTCTGACAGGCGTTTCTTGAATTGAGCCCGGTCCTTTGGACTCAATCCTGCCGGTTTACCGGCATTCCCGTCCGCCGGATCGGCCATTCGAACCTCGCTTCGGACTTCACCTAGAGAACCTCAAGAGCTTCGCTCGAAAAACGCAAACCGAAGCCTTGATTTGTGACCTGAAAACCACTTCAGACGCGGGCACAATAGGCGCGGCGCTTGGGTGTGTCAAGAATATGTCTGGATTATGTAGGTTATTGTTTTAATTGGGTAAAACTTACATGGCTGGATGTGCGGCAATAGGTCCTACAGTAGTTTTTGCCGAACTTGCAAAGCGCGGCCAATATTTGCCGGGCTGCAATCTCCGGATCAGCCGGTCTGCTGGAATTCCTGGGCTTCGGCAAGATCAACCGAAACCAGTTGGCTGACGCCTTTTTCGGACATTGTGACACCGAATAGACGGTTCATGCGCGACATGGTCAGAGGATGATGGGTGATGATCAGGAAGCGTGTATCCGTATGGTCTACGATACTTTCGAGAAGCTGGCAGAAACGCTCAACATTAGCGTCGTCGAGGGGGGCATCGACCTCATCCAGGACACAGATTGGAGCCGGATTGGTCAGGAACACGGCGAATATGAGTGAAAGCGCCGTCAGGGCTTTCTCACCACCGGAAAGCAGGGTCAGGACCTGGAACTTTTTACCCGGAGGCCGAACAAAAATTTCGAGCCCTGCTTCAAGGGGATCATCGGCTTCTATGAGGCGTAGTTCGGCTTCACCGCCCGTAAACAGCGTCTTGAACAGAGACTTGAAATGCTCCTGAACTTCGTCAAATGCCGAGAGAAGGCGTTTACGACCTTCCCGGTTCAGGGTTTCTATACCTTTCTTGAGTTTCTGTATCGCTGAATTCAGATCTTCGACTTCCGCTTCCATTTCCTCAAACTGTTGAGCGATGGTTTCCGCTTCCTTTTCCGCCCGCAGATTGACGCCCCCCAGTTGTTCCCGGGATTTTTTCAATTGGAAGAGTTTCGCTTCAATTTTTCCGAGTTCGTTGGTCTCGGGTTCGCTTTCGGCCTGGGATATCTTTAGGCATGCTTCCGGCGAACAATTGAGGACTTCGCTGATCTCCTGAACAAGTTCACTGCGGCGCTCGCGACTGTTCTCCAGCTTGACTTCGAGAGCGGCACGACGTTCTTTCGCTGCGGTCAGGTGACCCTGGATTTCCCGAACTGACTTGTTGATTTCCTTGAGTTTCTTCTCTGCGAGATCGAGGGTTTCAGCGGCGTCGTTGCGGGAACTTTCCGCCGATGCAATTTCTTCCAGAATGTGGGCGCGACGCTCAGCTATCTTCTCGGGCGCTTTTTCAAGCTCTTCCAGTTGATTTTGGGTTTTCTCTTCGCGGTCATTCAGACGTTCAATCTGGGCATCGGCCTTGCGGCGACGTTCAGCCCACGCCGATTTCTCTTCTTCGATGGCCTTGATACGTTCGCTGTTTCGTTCCTGTTCGATCTCCAGTGCGGCAAACTTTGACTGGGTTTCCCCGGCAACAGCGCGCTTTTCCCTTAGAGATGAAACGGATTCTTGCAGTTCGTTCTCCATGGCGTCGAGGTTTTGAAGGCCGGCGCGTTCCTCTTGCGCCTCAGATTTTTGGTTCTGGGCTTCCTGGATATTGTTTTTCAGACGTTCCATATTCAGGCGATGGGATTCGACCTTTGCGACCACCTCACTGCGCATGTGCTCGGCTTCCGCCAGTTCCGTCTGCAGGGAACTCAGCTTCTCCCGAGTTGCTGCCAGAGCTATCTTGACTTCCTGCTCCTTGGCTTCCGTCGCTTTCAGGCTTTCTTCGGCCTGCCTGACCCGGTCCTCGGCCGCATGCCGCAGCTTGCGCGCGTCCGCCCGCCGCGATTTCAGCTCTTTCAGGCGGCGGCGTTCCGTCAGGCGCTTGGCCACCGGGCTGACACCTGCTGCGGTGTTGACAAAACCATCCCAACGCCACAGCCCGCCTTCAACGGACACCAGTTTTTGACCCGGTTGCAGTTCCCGCTGCCGGTTCAACCCCTCGATATCGGCAACGACACCGATCTGGGAAAGACGTGGTGCCAGCACCTCCGGGCCTTTAACATGGTTGGCCAGCGGCTGAATGCCCTGGGGAAGCGGTTGCGTCAGCGCTATCTGTCCCGGCTCGCGCCAGAAAATTGAAGCGGTCGAATCGAGAGAGACATCCAGATCATCTCCAAACGCCAGGGCGACAGCGGTTTCGAATCCCGGTTCAATTTCAACCTCATTGACCAGAAGCGGGACGTGACCTTCGGATTCAATTCCCAGCAAGCTTTCCAGTGTCTGCACTTCTGTCTCGATTTCCGTCGCTATTTGGCGTGCATCCGATAGCGCGTCGACACTTTGGCGCTGGTTGGAACGCTCTTCCACGGAGTGAGCCTCTGCCAGTCGCAGCAATTCCTGGTGTTCCCGGATGTTTTGCTGGTGCTTTTCGATATCCGCCTTCAGGGGTTCGAGATCACCCTGTTGCTCCAGTTCCTGGGCAATGGACTGCAACTCCCGTTTGACGTCGGAAACCTGCATATTCATTTCGACCACGTGGTCGTCCTGCTGTCCGATAAGCCGGTCCAGCTGACCGCGGCGGGCTTTGGATTCAGCGACGGCCTGGGTCAGTTCGGTGGTTTTGGTTTCGCTAATCGACAGCTCTTCCAGGAGTTCCTCGAGATGCTGCCTACGCTCGGTGAGAGTCTTGGTATGAGCATCACGAGCGTCTGCCAGCGTTCCATATTCCTCCTGCAATCTTCGGTCAATGACATCGGCTTCACGGATCGTGTTCTGCTCGTGGGTCTTATCCTGGGCTATCTGTTCCAGAAGTTCTTTCAGTTCCCGGGTTCGGTTCTTGATCTCTTCTTCTTCCCGCTCCAGGTTTTCATTGGCCAGCTTCAGCCGTTGCAGAGCTGCCGCCCGGGAGGCCTCAAGCTGGCGCAGGGAGGGCAGGGCATCGGCACATTCGACTTCCGTTCGCCGCGCTGTACTTTCCGAATTCGTGTGTTCGGAAACCTCCACCAGAGCTTCCCGCAAGGCGCTCTCGTCGGAATTGATCTGGTCGCTGATCAACAGCCATTTTAAATGAAAAACAAGGGCTTCGGTTTTTTCTATATCTCCGGAGATCTGTTTGTATCTGAGAGCCTGTCGGGCCTGGCGTTTAAGGCTTTTAAGCTGCGCCTCGATCTGGCCCTGCAGGTCGGTCAGGCGCTGGAGATTGTTTTCCGCCGCCCGCAACCTGAGTTCGGCTTCATGGCGCCGGTTGTGCAGCCCGGTAATTCCGGCGGCTTCTTCAAGAATTATGCGCCGTTCCTGAGGCTTGGCGTTGATTAGCTGCCCAATCTGGCCCTGTCGTACGAGCGACGGGGAACGGGCACCAGTGGAGACATCAGCAAACAAGCGCTGTACGTCCTTGGCCCGAACCTCCCGGGAATTGATCCTGTAGTTGGACCCGGACTCGCGTTCGATCCGGCGCGTGATTTCAAGCTCTTCCTCGTCATTATAGGCGGGGGGTGCCGAGCGGTCAGAATTGTCGAGATAGATTGTGACCTCGGAGAAATTCCGGGCCGGGCGATTTTGCGTACCGGAAAAAATGACGTCGTCCATGGCCGAGGCGCGCATTGTCTTGTAGGACGTTTCGCCCATGACCCATCTGAGGGCTTCCAGCAGATTTGATTTTCCGCAACCGTTCGGTCCCACGACACCGGTCAGCCCATCTTTAATGATGAGCAGTGTCGGATCCACGAAAGATTTAAATCCTAATAATTTCAGACGAGAAATTTTCAAGACTGTCGCCCGGTTGCAGTTGAGACAATCCAAACTCTGAGAATCAAAGACGGCTCAATATAGTCCGTTCTCGAACAGCTTTAAATCAAAATTGGCTGGATTTCCTATGATAAATGCGGTGCTGCCATGCGTTTTATGTCCTCGATGGTGAGCACGGAACGGGCTTTCTGGCCATTTATGAAGAATGTCGGCGTGCCACTGACACCGAGCGTACGGCCTCGCTGTTTGACCCATTTGAGGCCATCAAGAATATCCTTATTGTCATAACAGGCATCGAATTCGGCCCGGGAAACATTGCTGTTTACTACAATTTTGTAAATTTTGTCCCGGCGCACTTCAAGCGACACCCACTTTTTCTGCTGGTTCATGAACTTGTCGTAGAGATCGAAAAATCGCGCATTATCGGTCTGCCCCAGGCAGCGCATGGCGATTGTCGCGGCACCGGATGTGTGGCCAATGGGGAACTCTCGCAAAATATAGTGAACCTTGCCTTTATCGATATAATCCCGCTTGAGAGTCGGCCAGGTCTGGGCATGAAACGCCCGGCAATAGGGACAGGTGAGAGAGGCATACTCGATGATCGTCACCGGTGCCGTCGGCGACCCCATGGTTTTCTCCCCAAGAGGGCCCGGTTTCATCAGATCAGCCAGCTCGGGCGTACCGTCAGCTTTGAGAACGACATCCTTTTCTTTCTTGTCGCCATCCCCCGTTAGGGAAGCCGCGAAACCGTTGGCGCCGTTCGGGCCTGTGCAGGCCGCTGTCAATGACATTGCAAGGGCACTTGATCCCAAGGCAAATAGACGGCGATCTATCGCTCCCTTGTTCAACGTCTTTATCCCCCGGTTGTTGGTGCCTGCCCGATTGCGAAAATTTACCAGCGCCTAGTTTTTGGCTTTTTCAAGAATCGGATCGATCACTTTTTCAAAACTTGCCAGGTCCTGGGCCCCACTCAAGAGTTCACCATTGATGAAAAATGTCGGGGTCGAATTTACACCGAACTGGTTGGCGCCTCGTTCGCGGACAGCCATAATACCCTTGAACAATTTATCGTCCTGAAAGCACTTTTTAAAAGAGGCTTCGGTAAATCCGACCTGCTTGGCCAGATTGAATAATTCTTGCTCAACCTTGCCCTGACCGGCAAATGCCCACTGCTCCTGCTTTGCAAAAAGGACTTCGAGAAAGGGGAAATACTTGCTGTCGTCAGCGCAGCGGGCAACCATAGATCCTGCAAGCGCCGGATTATTAAGAGGAAAATCCCGGATCACATAGCGTATCTTGCCTGTGTCAATGTACTTTTTCTTCAGACCGGGAAGGGTCGTTTTGTGGAAATTGGCACAATGGGGGCAACTCAGGGAAGAGTACTCTACGATTGTTACCGCAGCATCTTTGTTTCCGGACCACTTTTCCGGAATAGAGCCGGGCTGCATCAGATCTTCCAGCTTGGCCTGGGCATGCGCTTCGGTCACAATGCTCATCTCGGTATCAGGGCTGGCCATGTAAATACCGGCACCGGCCACTGCAATACCCGCGACTGACTCGCCGCCGATGACAGCGGTACGGCGCGACAGCAGGTTTTTATTCTGTGTGTTATCTTCCGTCACGTCATTCTCCTAAATTCATCAATACTCTGAATTCCCATAGATTTCCCGAGTAGATATGGGGAA
>JBPCWG010000158.1:0-3325 GCA_051009705.1 Methyloligellaceae bacterium
GCCAAACTGAATATTCGTGACGGTCAGAAAATTTTGGATATCGGTTCGGGATGGGGCGGTCTTGGTCTCTACCTATCGGAGCTGGGTGATGTCGAAGTTACCGGTATTACACTGTCAGATGAGCAACTCAGGACATCTCGCGAACGTGCCGAAAAAGCCGGCATCGATGATCGTGTTAAATTCATTCACCGGGATTATCGCAATCTCAATGAAAAATTCGATCGTATCGTTTCGGTGGGAATGTTCGAACATGTGGGTACGGTGCATTATAGAACTTACTTTGATAAGATTTTCGACCTGCTGACCGACGACGGTGTCGCAGTTATCCATTCCATCGGCCGATTTGAACAGCCGACAGTAACAAATCCCTTTATTTCCAAATACATATTCCCGGGAGGCTATATTCCAGCCCTGAGCGAGGTATTTCCGGCGATAGAAAAGTCCGGCCTGCTTGCCACGGATATTGAAATTCTCAGACTGCATTATGCTGAAACGTTGAAGCGATGGCGCCGACGATTCTGTGCTTCTTGGCCGAAGGCTGTAGAGCTGATGGATGAAAGATTTTGCCGGATGTGGGAATTTTATCTCGCTGGTTCTGAAGCGGCGTTTCGTTTTCAGAATCTCATGGTGTTCCAGATCCAGCTCGCGAAAAAAGTCGATAGCCTGCCGATCACCCGGAATTACATTGCCGAGCGTGAACAGGAACTGCAAAAACACGATGGTGATGTGCCGGATCAACGCCGGATTGCCGGTAAATGAGTCTCGTATCACCCATCAGATTTTGCGACTGATCAACAAATATTTATAAAAATCCGACGCCCTTGTGCATTGAGTGGATTAGGGGGAGAATCAAATTTGACTGGCTTTGTGAGCGTTCGAATCGCTTAGGGTGCGGTCATGGAAAATTTACACACAAACCCGACCGGTGCTTCAGGCGAAGATGTCGAATTCCGCGTGGCGCCCCACAATATCGAAGCCGAGCAAGCTCTGCTCGGTTCTATAATGGTCAACAATGAAGCATTTGACCGAGTTTCGAGCTTTTTGTCTCCCGAGCATTTCTTTGACCCCGTCCATGCCCGTATTTTCGAAACCACGGCGAAACTCATTCAGTCCGGTAAGCAAGCCACACCTATCACACTGAAGACATTCTTCGAGCACGAAGATAAAATAGGTGAGATTACCGTCCCGCAATATCTGGGTCGCCTGGCGGCTTCGGCAACAACTGTCATTAACGCCGAAGATTTCGGTCAAATGATCTATGATCTGGCCGTTCGCCGGGGTCTGATTGTCATTGGTGAAGACATGGTCAATGTCGCCTATGATTCGAGCATTGACGAACCGCCATCCCAACAGATTGAGGAAGCGGAGCAAAAGCTCTACAAGATTGCCGAATCGGGGAAATACGGAACCGGATTTGCCTCTTTTTCAAATGCGCTGACCGACGCAATCAATATGGCCAACAGCGCCTATCAGCGTGATGGGCATTTATCCGGTCTGGCCACAGGCCTGACAGATCTGGATTTCAAGATGGGCGGGCTGCAATCTTCAGACCTCATAATTCTGGCTGGACGTCCGTCAATGGGGAAAACATCCCTGGCCACCAATATCGCTTTCAATATCGCCAAGGCCTACCGCACGGAAAAGGCTCCAGATGGCAGCGAGGAAGCCGTGGATGGTGCCGTGGTTGGGTTCTTCTCCCTCGAGATGTCCTCGGAACAGCTGGCGACCCGGATAATTTCGGAACAGGCAGGCATTCCTTCGGAAAAAATCCGCCGGGGTATGATCACCGAGGATGAATTTAAAAACCTGGTCACCGTCACACAGGAATTGCAGGAACTGCCGCTCTATATCGATCCTACAGGTGGAATAACGGTGGCCCAACTGGCGGCCCGCGCCCGGCGCCTGAAACGGCAATTCGGGTTGGGAATTATCGTTGTTGACTATCTGCAACTGCTGACCGGCTCTTCAAAGAAAGCCAGCGAAGGCCGCGTGCAGGAAGTGACTGAAATCACCACCGGCCTTAAGGCCTTGGCCAAGGAACTGAAGGTTCCCATCATTGCACTATCCCAGCTTTCCAGACAGGTGGAAAACAGAGACGATAAAAGACCACAGCTTTCCGATCTCAGGGAGTCCGGCTCTATTGAACAAGATGCGGATGTTGTTATGTTTGTTTATCGTGAGGAGTATTATGTCCAACGCAGTGAACCGGCCAACAATAAAGTTGAGGAACACCAGCGGTGGCAGGATGAAATGAGCCGGGTTCATGGTCTCGCCGAGGTTATAATCGGCAAACAACGTCATGGTCCGACAGGAACCGTGAAACTGCAGTTTGCTGGTGAAATTACGCGGTTCCAGAATTTACAGTCAACTGACCACCTGCCCGACAGGATTGAATAGAGATGCGATCCGGGAGAAGATTTATTTGGCGGAGTTAACAGAATTTGACAGGGATATCCGCCCCGATGAGGAACATGGATTTATCTATGTTGATCTCAATGCCCTGGTCAGCAACTACACTTTCCTGAGGGATCAAACCCGCAACTGTTCATGTGCAGCTGTTGTAAAGGCCAATGCTTATGGTCTCGGAATTTTAGCGGTTGCGAATTCCTTGTGGGAAGCCGGATGCCGCACTTTTTTTGTGGCCACCCCGGTTGAGGCCATGGAACTCCGCAGCGTTAAAGCAGACGCTGAAATCTATGTTCTCGATGGTCTGTTCCCACAAGCCGAATCTTTTTACAGCTCCCACAATCTGCGACCCGTTCTGAACAGCAGGGATGAAATCAGGGATTGGGCCCGGTTTAGTAAATCAGAGAATGCTCCCCTGCCCGCGGCCATTCACATTGATACGGGCATGAATCGCCTCGGACTGGGAATAGATGAAATTTCCGAAGACAATGATTTCAGCAGCGATCTTGATTTATTTGACGTGGCGTTGGTGATGAGTCACCTGGCCTGTGGTGACGACGTTTCCCATCCCATGAACGCCCTGCAGTTGGAACGGTTTAAAAAGCTGCAGGCGGTGTTCACCGGAACATCTGCAAGTCTGGCTAATTCGGCCGGAATTTTGTTGGGGTCGTCATACCATTTTGATCTCGTGCGCCCGGGTATCGCTCTCTACGGGTCGTGGCCAATGAATTCGGGAGACCCTGTCCTCAATACCGTCATGCATTTATATGGAAGGCTGATTCAGGTCAGAACAATGGAAGCCGGGGAGTCAGTCGGATATGGTGCTGACTATACCTTGTCACGTCGAAGTCGGGTTGCGACACTTTCTGTCGGATATGCGGATGGTTATATTCGTGCGCTGGGAGCAAACAATCAGCAG
>JBPCWG010000159.1:0-2535 GCA_051009705.1 Methyloligellaceae bacterium
AAACAGATCTGCATCTGTTGTTGACGAAGAAAGAAAGAGTTTGAGTGCCATCGGGCCCGTTATCTCAGTTTGGGACTTCAGGGGTGGAGAAGTTAAACGGATCCCTTCTCCCAGAGCCTCGAAGGACGTGGATCCTTCGGATTGCGGCGGATTCCATTCCAGACAATCTTTTTCGCCATCAAGATGAAGTTTCGTCCACTGCGTACGTGCGAGAGGCCACTCATTTTCCTTACGTAACTCAAACTCATCGCTGAAGGGTTTGCGCAGGTTCAGCCATACTCTCGGTTCATCAATCCAGCCATTGGATTCACCTTTCAAATAATAATCAAAAAACCGTTTCTGCAGTTCCATTCCATATGGAAGATAGAACCATTCTTCGTGTCGGCCAGGATGCCCTTCCAGCCACTTTTCTTTCGAAGCAGCCTGAGTAAAAGCTTCAAAATTGCCGCGGGGATGGAGACCGAATCCTGCCCAGTTCGCAGGACTGATAAACGGCACTATGACTTTTGACCAATCCGGAGAGCGTTCGCGATACCAGGTATCGTCCATTTCTCTGACCAGCATGTTTTCCAAACAGTCTGCCCGGTTCTGAAACAGTTCAGCTTCGGTTAACTCTGCAGGACCTGTTGCCCGTTCATTCATCCATGGATCCATGGGACCTTCAGGGTTTCCATGCTGCACCGTCTGAACCTGTCGCGGATACCATACCTCCATGAAACGATTTGAGAGAATTCCACCATGCCTGCACCACTCTCTGTAATAGTCAGCAGCCCCTTCCCAGGGGATCATAGCCGTCAAATGTGGTGGCTGGAGTTGAGCTACATGCCATTGGTTTATGGCATAGTAGGAAATTCCGTTGAGTCCCACTTTGCCGTTTGACCAGGACTGCGTTCCTGCCCATTCGACGGCATGATAGAAATCAAGAGTTTCTCTGGGTGAAAAAATATCCAGATAACCCGGAGATCGGCCGGCACCACGTGAGTCCACGCGCAGCACAGCATACCCCCAGGGCACCCAAACCTCCGGATCAACCGTTTCCCAAGTCAGGAAACTCCGGGATGATCCTTCGAGCAAATCCGGATGCTGTTCGATCAGCCAGTCCCACATAAGTTTGTAATGGTCCTGGTATTGAACGCCCTTGCCATAAGGACCGGATGTCATGACTACCGGGACCGGATCATCGGTGTCGGGTCGAAAGAGATCCGACTTTAATTCCAGTCCATCATCCATCGGAATAGAAACATCTCTTTCGATAATCATGCGAACCTCCCTCATGTATTTTTTCTTCAAACAATATTTTCGTATAATAAACCTTATTGATAATACTAAAATTAATTCGGTTTTGAAAAGCTCTATGATGGGAATTTTTGCATTGGGACATACAGTGTGATTGAAACAGATATTTGCTTTCATTCCTTCTTTTTTTATTACTGGCTACTATTGCAAACTATCTGATTTTACGACACAATTTCGTCTAGGAACGAAAATGATGGTTCATTATTGAAGGCAGCAGTGAGAGGGAATGTGGCATGATCGAACCATTTATCTACGATCACTGGTACATTTGCGCGTGGCGCGAGGAACTGACGACAAATCCACTGCAAAGATGGATACTCAATCAACCCATTGCCCTTTTCCGTACTGAAAGTGGTGAACCCGCAGCAATCGCGGATCGATGTCCGCATCGAGGCGCTCCTTTAACTTCGGGCACTGTTCGAGGTGAAGCTTTGGAATGCGGTTATCACGGACTGACATTTGACAAGTTAGGGAAGTGTGTCAGGATTCCGGGTCGTGACAATATTCCCCCGACATTTTCTACTCGGGCCTATCCTATTGTCGAGAAATGGCGATTCGCATTTATTTGGATGGGAGATCCCGACAAGGCCGATGAATCGAAGATTCCGGACTATCACTGGAGCGATGACGAAAACTGGGCTGCAAGAGGTGAAACTCTTCCTGTAAAATGTCACGCAAGTCTGTTGCGCGACAATCTTCTCGACCTCTCCCATGCGCACTACGTACATGCCAATACCCTTGCAACCGACGCCGTAGTTCGAGTTCCCATAGAAGTTGAGGAGCGCGAAGAAGAAGTAATAGTTCAACGACATATGGTTGACATTCATCCCTCGCCGTTTTTCAGTCGGGTCCTGGGAGGCTTTGATGGCAAGGTGAACCACCTCCAGGTCGTTCGCTTTCTCCCGGCATCGAATATTATTATCGAAGTCAGCGTTTCCAGTGTAGAAAACCCCGAACACAAGGCAGAATTACGGGTTATGAACAGCCTTACACCGGAAACAGAAAGATCGAGCCACTATTTCTGGTCGCTCGCACGAAACATGCACCTTAACAACGATTCTCTCGGTGACTGGATTTTTACCGCCAACCGCGACACATTCTTCGAAGACATCGATATTGTCGAACAGCAACAGATTCTGCTTGAAAAAGCCCCTGCCCCACAGCACGAAACCTTATTTCATGTGGACGGCGGAGTTAATGCCGGGCGAAAACTTCACGCCCGGCTGGCAGCCGAAGAAA
>JBPCWG010000160.1:0-3212 GCA_051009705.1 Methyloligellaceae bacterium
GTCTCTTGGAACTCTCATCTGCTAGAAACAAACAGAACGCCAAACGCTACATTCATACCTTGTATATATCTCCGCTGAAAGCCCTGGCTGTTGATGTTGCCCGCAATCTGGAACAACCGATTGCGGACATGAATCTGAGCATCCGGACAGAAACACGAACGGGGGATACACCGTCACGAAAACGATTGCGACAAAAACAGGCGCCTCCGGATATTCTGCTGACTACGCCGGAACAGGTGGCGTTGCTGCTGGCGGATGAGGCAGCAAGACAGTATTTTTCGGAACTCAAGTACATTATTTTGGATGAGCTGCACGCCCTGGCCCAGTCAAAGCGAGGCGATCTCCTGTCCCTCGGGCTTGCACGTCTCAGAAACTACGCCCCGGACGTAAAACTAATTGGTCTCTCGGCGACAATTGCCTGGCCTTTTGAACTCGCAGCTTATCTCGTTCCCCAGGGAGGGAAGCCGGATCGAACCGCAATCAGCACAGTGAAGATCGCGACGACAAACGTGCAGCCGGATATCCAAATTCTAAAATCCGGCGAACGACTCCCGTGGTCGGGGCATTCGGCCAGGTATGCCTATCAGGAAATACTCGAACAAATCAGGAAGCACCGGATGGTGCTTGTGTTCGTGAATACCCGATCGCAGGCGGAAATGATATTTCATCAACTCTGGCATATGAATGAAGACAATTTGGCTATCGCCCTGCACCACGGATCTCTTGATGTACAGAAAAGGCGGCGCATCGAGCGTGCCATGACGGAAGGATTATTGCGGGCGATTGTATGCACATCGACGCTCGATCTCGGAATTGACTGGGGCGATGTTGATCTGGTGATCAATGTCGGTGCTCCGAAAGGTGCAAGCCGCCTTAGCCAAAGGATCGGGCGTGCCAATCATCGCATTGACGAGCCTTCCAAAGCGGTTCTGATTCCAGCTAACAGATTCGAAGTGCTCGAATGTGAAGCCGCCAGAGAAGCTGCGGCGGCCGGCGCTCAGGATACCCCTCGGATCCGGGAAGGAGCACTGGATGTATTGGCACAGCACGTCCTCGGCATGGCTTGCGCGGAACCTTTCGATAAGAAATCGCTCTTCGAGGAAATCAAGTCGGCCTATCCCTATCGCAACCTCCCGGAGCAACAATTCGATGAAGTCATCGATTTCGTCGCAACCGGAGGCTATGCGCTGAGAAGCTACGACAAGTTTGCAAAGCTTCGCCAAAGCAAGGAGGGACAGTATCGCGTTGCCAATGTCCGAATTGCGCGACAATACCGCCTGAATGTCGGGACAATTGTCGAAGCTCCGATGATAAGGATTCGATTGTTGCGCAGATCCCCGGCTTCAAGATCGGGACATGTCTCTGTGCCTTTGCAGGGCGGAGCAGTACTTGGCGAAGTTGAGGAATGGTTTCTTGAACAAATGGTTACGGGGGATACATTTCTGTTCGCCGGTGAAATTCTCAGATTTGAAGCGATTCGGGAGAACTTTGCCTACGTCACAAGATCCCGGTCCGCCGAACCGAAAGTCCCGTCTTATCAGGGCGGAAAATTCCCCTTGTCGACCTATCTGGCTGCCCGTGTGCGCCATATGCTGGCAACGCCCAGCGAATGGAAACGCCTGCCCCCATCCGTGGCGAGTTGGCTCAGAATTCAGAAGCAAAACTCCGTCATTCCTTCTGCTAACGAAATGCTCGTCGAGACATTTCCGAAAGCCAACAAACACTACCTCGTCTGCTATCCGTTTGAAGGCCGCCTGGCACATCAAAGTTTGGGCATGCTGCTGACCCGCAGACTTGAACGGTTGCATGCCTACCCTATGGGCTTTGTCGCCAACGACTATGCCCTTGCAATCTGGGGGCTTAAGGATTTGAACCTGATGATCGAGCGTTCGGATCTTGATCTCGACAAGTTATTTGACGAAGACATGCTCGGAGACGATCTTGATGCCTGGCTTGCAGAGTCCAGCCTCATGAAACGGACCTTTCGCACTTGTGCCGTCATCTCGGGGCTGATCGAAAGAAAATATCCCGGGCAGGAAAAGAGTGGCCGTCAGATCACTTTTTCAACAGATCTCATTTACGATGTCTTGCGCACCCACCAACCGGATCATATTCTCCTCCAGGCCTGTTGGGCGGATGCCTCGGGAGGGTTGCTGGATCTCGGACGGGTAAGCGAGTTCCTGGCGCGTATCAGGGGATCCATTCGTCACCAGTCCCTTGAGCGAATTTCGCCGCTGGCTGTTCCCATCATGCTCGAAATCGGGCGGGAGCCGATTTATGGCGCGGCGAACGAAGAATTGATGAAAGAAATGGCTGCTGGATATTTTGAAGAGGCAGAGGGTACAGATGACACTCAGCCAGAGTAGCGAAGCAGAATACAAGACTCTACCAGAGGCCGCCCTGCATCTCGGCAGTCGCGAATTTATCCCGGATCATTCCGGTGCTCTCTATTGGCGCGAGGAAGAGACGCTTATCTTTTCCGATCTGCATCTGGAAAAGGGATCGTCATTGGCGCGGCGGTCAAGCCTGCTACCGCCCTTCGATTCCGATCACAGCCTGGAACGATTGAAAACCGCCATAGCCCGTTATTCACCTCATTGCGTGATTCTCCTCGGTGACAGTTTTCATGACATCCAGGGATTGCGCACGATCTCAGAAGCCAACAGGAGGACATTGAACCTACTTCAACAAGGTCGAGACTGGATTTGGATCAATGGAAATCATGATCCGGAAATTCCGGCTGAATTCGGGGGCGAGGTCCATGGGCAACTCACACTGGGCAACATTGACTTTCGTCACGAACCACAGCAGGTGATCGAGCGGTTCGAAGTTTCGGGACATTTGCACCCCGTTGCTATAGTCGCCCGAAAAGGGCGACGACTAAGACGGCGATGTTTTATCGCGAATAATCAGCGTATCGTAATGCCTGCCTTTGGCGCTTACACCGGTGGTCTGAGTATCCAGGACTCCGCCTTTCAACCCTACTTTGCAAATGCTGAAGTGGAAATCAGAATCCTCGGACGGGATCAGGTTTATCCTGTGCGCAGCCGGGATTTAGCTGCGGAGAATCTTTGAGTTTGAGCCGGGTCTGACTTTGGATCTGTTATTGAAAATTCGACAACGTCTTATCCGGCGACCGATTCAAGTTTGCTGATCAGATCGCCTGTAATGAGACCGGTCACCGGAAGTGCCGATCTTTTCTGGAAAGTCAT
>JBPCWG010000161.1:0-3306 GCA_051009705.1 Methyloligellaceae bacterium
GCCGGGTCTGCCGCCCTCGGGACCGGCTTTGGCCAATGCCATAGCCGCCAATGGTCCGCGGGTAACGCATCTGCCGCTTATTAGTAACGGGGTTGAATTCGCATAACCTAAATAGTGTGAATTTGTCAGGGCTCGCTGATTACCGGGAGATATTTCCGAGATCGGCGAGACCACCTCCAAGACAGGCGCTGGACTCTGAATTCAAATTTTCACTCCGCGCTGTAGTTTCATCCCAGGTAAATGAGCTGGCGACATTTAGAGGGTGAAGCGTGCGAACTCCAAGGTGCACGCGCAGGATGGGTGGACAGGATTCTGCGAGAGTTGTGCAGAACCGATAAAACAGGTTCCCTCAAGAGAAATCGTCCGGGACGGATCAAATCAATCAGTCCCTGATTGCATGTACATCCTTTTGGTACTCAGACCCATCGACGATTCTCTGCTGCCGGAAATCCTGCTTTCATCAGGTGTGATTTAGAGTTTTTCGCGCAAAGAGTAAATTGTTTTGAATTCTTCGATACTCTTGTAAGGTTCCGAAGTTCCAAATTTGCAGTTTGGTGTTGCCGCTCGATTGGCAAGAACAGGAGTTCAAGTGACAGCCCCCTCGAACCTGGTGATATTTCTTACGGACAATCACACCCGCGCCTTTCTTGGCGCTGCCGGTCATCCGACGATCAAGACTCCACATCTGGACAGCATCGCGGAAAACGGGGTGCGGTTCAGCAATGCTTATTGTGTCAGTCCTCTGTGCTGTCCCTCCCGGGCCGCGATTGCAACGGGCCGTTATCCACACGAGACAGGTTATTGGGACAACGCACTGGCCTATGATGGTCGAATTCCCTCCTGGCACAAACGGATCAGGGATCAGGGACATATGGTGGCATCCGTCGGCAAGCTCCACTACCGCTCGCCCCGTAACGATAATGGTTTTTCAGAAGAAATTATCCCACTCCATATTGTCGAGGAGAAAGGTGCACTAGTGGGTCTGCTTCGCGCGACGCCGGAAGGTATGCCGCAGCGTTCGGGACACAAGAAAATTTATGAGAATTCCGGTGTCGGCGAAGCGGACTATCAGATCTATGACCGGGATATAACCAGCCATGCCATCAACTGGCTCGAGCGCAATGGAACAACCCAAGACAAACCATGGGTTCTATTGATCTCCTATGCGAGTCCGCATCCGCCTTTTTACGTGCCGGAAAAATACTGGAACAGCTATTCTCTTGATGAAGTGCCCATGCCCGTCCAGTGGCGCCGGGATGAACGGCCCGACCATCCCGCCACCCGGTATCTTGCGTGGATGAACAAGTTCGAGGAAAATCTTGATGAAGATTTTGTCCGGCGCGTGGTTGCCGGGTATTGCGGTCTGATTTCCATGATTGATGATCAGGTCGGCGAGGTCATGGGCGCGATGGATCGGCTGGGACTAATGGAAAAAACCCGGATAATCTATACCAGTGACCATGGGGAAGCCGCCGGCCATCACGGTATCTTCGGCAAGGCCAATCATTATGAGCATGCTCTGGGAGTGCCATTCCTGATGTCCGGGCCGGGTATTCCGGGAAACAAGGTCGTCGATCAGATAACATCTCATGTCGATCTGTTCCCGACCATTGTGGAAACCGTAGGTGCAGAACTGGCTCAAGAAGATCAGACATTGCCTGGAAGGTCTCTCTGGCCGGCAATAGCCGGAAACGAGGAGGAGACTATTGCGTTCGCCGAATTTCACGCCATGGGTGCACGCAATGCAGGGTTTGCTTTGCGTAAGGGGGAGCACAAACTTATTTACCATGTGGGCATGCCGCGACAGTTGTTTAACCTTGAATCAGATCCCCTTGAAGAACGGGATCTGATTTTGAGCAGTGATGCTGAAAGTATCGCCGACGCACTGGAGGCCGAGCTCAGAACAATTGTCGATCCCGAAGCCGTGGATGCGCAGGCCAAGAGCGATCAGCTGGAGCATGCCAATAAATATGGCGGTGTGGACGAGGTTCGCAAGGCCGGAGTTTTTTCCGCCTCTCCCATTCCCGGAAAGAAGGCCCGGATCGAAACGATCTGAGCCCTGCTGTAAGCGGATTCATCGCGCCCATGCCTTGGCATCTTCGGTGAAAGAATATATCCCGGGGTCTGTCCACTTATGAACGTTTTCGAGCCACAAGGAACAATGATTTTTTAGGTCCGGGGCTCCAGTTATAAGCAATGTCGAACCCGGATTGATCCAGACTTTTTTTAAGGTCGTCGCGCGAGAAAAAATAGACCTTTGGAATTAAGCCGAAATAAGCACCGAGGCGGGCAATCGGTTTAAACCAGCTCATGCCGTCGGAAAGACAGGCCGTGCTGGAAATGAACAGGCCGCCAGGTTTAAGCATGTCATAGACTTTCCCGATAACGCCATCGCGATCTTCCAAGAGATGAAGAATGGAGTGAGCCAGGACAGCATCGGTAGACTCCGACGGGATATCTAGATCTTCGATAGTTGTTTGTTCGAATGTGATGTTGTCGATATTTTGTTCTGATTGTTTTCGCCGGGCGATATCGATCATCTTCTCTGAAATATCTGTTGCGCGTATGTGCTTGACGAAGGGGGCATGGGCAAGAGCCGTGGTTCCCGTGCCGCAGCCGAATTCCAGCACTTCCATGTTCGGTTTAAAATAATCCTGGGTAACTCTGAGTTTGTGCTGGTAAGCGGCTTCATCGGCGACCGGCCTGCGGGCATATTTTTCCGCAATTCGATCCCAAAATTTGGCTTCAGTTCTTTGTTCCATGGGGGTATAGGGGCCCGTCCCGGTGTCGGTGATTGTCGATGTCATCAATCATATTCCTCTTTATTCGTTTGATGTCCCATATTTTGATGATCCATATAATGTGCAAAGATTTGCGTGTGAATTGACGAAATTTGATATTGTGCTATGCATTTTTGCATGGATTGGAAATCTGTCTCTTTCGACTGGAACCAAGTCCGCGGCTTTTACGCGACGGCCGAGGAAGGTTCACTGTCGGCCGCCGCGCGCGCTCTTGGACTGACGCAACCGACCCTTGGACGCCAGGTGGCGGCCCTTGAAGAAGAGCTGGGTGTCATTCTTTTCGACCGGATCGGGCGCGGTCTCAAACTTACCCAGGCCGGTCAGGAACTCATGGAGCAAGTGGGGACGATGGTTGAGGCCGCCAATCGTATTTCCCTTATTGCATCAGGACGTGCCGAGGCCCTCGAGGGCCAGGTCAGGATAACCGCCAGTGATATCCTGTCGGCCTATATTCTTCCCCCTGCGATCGGAGAAATAAGGCAGGCAGCGCCGGGCATCGATATTG
>JBPCWG010000162.1:0-3118 GCA_051009705.1 Methyloligellaceae bacterium
CAGAAAATCAGTTTGCATTGCACTGGCAAGCCCATGGACTTTACTATGGCCTGGACGAAGAAATAACGGGTATGGTCGGGAACGGATTGCATGTCATTGCAAATATTTCCAGAACTATAATTGCGGATGCCCGCTTGAAATTCGAAAATCTTCGGGTCATAGAGATTATTGCATCACCGGAAACAATCGCCGATCGCCTGTCACTCCGGGATCGCGAAAGCCAGGCACAGCAGCAAGCACGCCATCAGCGCCGGGTTAAAACGGACTGGTCCGGCGGCCTAGCTATAACCCGCATAACGAATGATGGTTTACTGTCCGATGCAATTGATGCGTTTGTGGCCACTGTGGTGGGGGATATCGCAGACAAAAAGTAGCATCTGCACGACGAAAAAGAGTTGAATTTCATATAATTGTTGTCTTACTGCGTAGATGAAGGGTTGGTGTCATATCATCACTTGCAATCCTTCGTCATCGGGAAATTCCAGGTATGTGTGCAACCCAGGTATGTGTGCAACAAGGTGAATTGGTGTTCGCAAATTTCATAGTATGATTGTAAATCAGGGAGATTGATCAAAGGAGCGATTGAGATGCGGATCCTGATTGCCGGCTGGCACGGACAAATCGCCCGCGCGATCGCCCATCTTGCGCCTTCAGCACCCGAGATTTCATCACTCGCTCTGGGGCGTCCGGCAATGGATCTCTGTCGTCCCCCCAGTATCAGACGCGCCTTGCTCGAAAATAATCCAGATATCGTGATCAATACAGCGGCCTATACTGATGTTGAACGGGCGGAAAGCGAACCCGAGAAAGTTTTTGAACTCAATCGCGACGGCGCCGAAGCATTTGCTGAGCTAACTGCAAAGTCCAATATCCCGATCATTCACCTGTCGACGGATCACATATTTGATGGGCGCAAGGGGAGGCCATATGTAGAAGATGATCCTCCGGCCCCGCTGAATATTTACGGCCAATCGAAACTTGAAAGCGAGCGTGCGGTTGCCGCAAATCCTCAACATATCGTTTTGAGGACCGCCTGGGTATACAGCCCGTTTAATCGAAATTTTGTCAAATCGATGCTCAAACTCGCAGAGGTGCAAGAAGAAATTGAAGTCGTCAATGATCGATGGGGCAGTCCGACCTATGCTATTCATCTTGCAGAAATTGTCCTTAAAATTGCGATCCAGATAAATAAAAACAAAAATCAGAACTGCTGGGGCTTCTACAACGCAGCCGGCAAGGGAGGAACAAGCTGGTTCGAATTTGCCCAGAAAATTTTTGAGTTTTCAGAGCAACTTGGGGGCCCGACTGCACGGATTAAACCTGTTGAGTCTTCCAAGTTTCCAAGATTGGCGGCCCGGCCCCTTGACTCCAGACTGGATTGTACGCGGCTGGAGTCGGAGTTTGGACAACAATTACCGGAATGGTCTGAAGGTGTGGAAGCCTGTATTCGAGCGCTCCTTCGCTAAGTCAAAATGTCTGTATATTCCACGCCGTCAGATGGCGAATCTACTTGCACAAAAATAGTTACGACAATTTGCAAAATTTCCTTTGTATGGTTATATGAAGGCTGACTGTGAGTTTGGAGAAAATTCTACGACTTGAAATATAGACTATGACTTTCCCAAAAATCTCAGATTTGCGCCACCCAATTGGGTAATTACATTTATTGCGGGAAAGGACTTTCGCATGAGCCAAAATGGCACCGTAAAATTTTTTAATACCTCAAAGGGTTATGGATTTATTGAACCGGAAGATGGGAGCAAAGACATTTTTGTTCACATCAGTGCGGTCCAAAATTCCGGATTACAAGGGCTGAACGAGGGTGACAAAGTCTCGTTTGAAACCGAAGATGATCCCCGCGGACGAGGTAAACAAATCGCCAGAATTGAAATGGCGGAATAATTCAACTGTCAATTCTCAGGAATGACAAATAGGGGTCAGCCACCGGGTTGGCCCCTAATTGGTTACGGTAGGGTGTGGGGGATCGTTGTTATCTGCAATTGTTGGAAGGATGTATGTGCGGATAACCAAGGGGCTGCAGCCGGGACGAGTTAACCTGTAATATTAATCGGCACTATGCCACCAAATCACTCCGGTCCGACCTCAAGTCCAGTTTTTTTGAATGTACTCTCCAAGTCGTCCCGCTCAAAAAAAGAAAGAAGCGAATAGGCCTCGGCTTGATGCTGGGAATCCTTGAATAGGCCGACCTTTGAAATGATTATCTTCTGAACTTCTTTTGGTATGGGCCCAATCACATCGAGACCGGGCACCATCATCAATTCACAAATTTGCTGCCAGGCCATCTCAGCTTTGTTTTCGACAACAACCCGACCAATATACCCCCCTGGCCGGGTAACCGTCTTTGATCTTATCCGATCACCCAAAGACAGATCATCGATGAGTTGCGTAAAATACAGGCCGCTTGGACCGAACTGAGTGTGAGCAATGGATTTGGCATTTTCCAGAGTATCCAGAAAACTTTTCATTGTACTGATATCGGGTTTGGGCGATCCATTCTTTACCGCCATGCCGATGGCTGAACGGGCAAAAGTCCGAACGCTTGACTTGTCCAGAATATCGTCAGAGGAAAGTTGATCAATCGAGCTGTCGAGCAACACGGCTATGTCGCCCCGTTCTCCCGCCTCGATGCGCGCCAGAGAGTTCTTTGACGTATCGACAACAATTTGAACTTTGATCCCCTGTTCTTTTTCAAATTGACGACAGAGGATATCAAGTACCGGAAACGTGCTATTGGACGTTCGAAGCTGCAGAGTAGAGGACATAGAACCAACTATCAGTTTTGATCAAGGCGAAACACACTTTATCCCTATACCAAGTCAGCAGGGATCAGGAATTCGCCATTTCATTGAGCTGGCTACAGGCAACCCCGGTATTTTCCACGTCACGCTGTAGAAATCAGATATTGCGTAGCAGTAATGCACATATTTCAATTGCTTCAGGTGCATTACCGCTATGCCTATTCTGAGCGTGATCTACAATTTTTTCTGACCAATCTCGACGATCTTTTCGTAGGTTTCCTTGCCCCATCGGCTGGTCCCGAGCTTATCACGAACGCTTTGGGTTGCTTTAATGAAGGGTTCTTTTTCCGGATAGGTTA
>JBPCWG010000163.1:0-8386 GCA_051009705.1 Methyloligellaceae bacterium
GTGTTGGCCTGTTTTGCGCGCCCGGTGTGGGTACTCGAGAGTTTCAAGTCCTGAGAAAGTCCGTTGCACGGGATTTGCACAGCTTTGGACTAAATATACCGATGTCGGTGTCTGCAGTTCGTCCGCAGTTTCCCGTAGGTCACGCCGATTTCGAATTGTTATCGCACAACTATCCGCTTTCAGCCGGTCCATTGATCGGAATGGGCCGTTTTGACGTGATGATCGCTCTGGTCCCCTCGCAAAGGGTCGGCGAATATCTGCTCGAATTTTCATTCCCGGATCGAAAAAATTGGGACATATCTCCGGGAGCGTTGGGATGCCCGACACTTGGTCCTTTTTCAGGGGATGGCAACGGGGGCAAATCAGTCCTCCTATTATTGTGTCTTTTTGATCTGCTGGAGGAAGGTCGTTTTGAATGTAACTCCGACTGCACTCTGGACGGCACTCTGGAACGTCTTCAGGCAGTTTTCAGGATCTATCGGGAAGATCACTATCGAAATGCGACTCCGGAATTTCTGTTTTCACTGTTGCGTTTCAGTGCCTGGCTCGACACTCAATTGGGGAAGTTGAACGAAGATATCGCGAGGATTGAAAAGGCTCGGGACACACTTGGGTTCCTGTGCGATCATCGGATGGCCCGGTTAACCCGTACCGAGCAGATCCGGACATTAAGCAATTTGGCTCAGGTCTATTTCGACCTCGGGCAGTACAATAACCGCGTTGAAGACTTTGAAAGGTCCATCGACCGAGCCAGGGATGCCAGTGGATTGCTGGCGCTGGGAGGGGAGCCCGGTGTTCGTGCGGGACTTCTCAACCTCATCGCTCAAGTTCAGGCCGAAATCGGGGTACGACAAACCGATCATCAGCGCCTGATAGAGTCCGTCCAGACGCGATTAAATGCACTCAGTGAGCTCAGTTTCCCCGGGCAGGAAAAACAGCACGTCCAGGCGAAGTGGGCGCTTGCGTCCACATATCTGGAGGTCGACAAAAAAGACGCCGGCGATCACTACCTTGACCTGGCCATCGAAACACTCGATTCCCTGAAGGAGGATCCGTTGTCCCGGGAGCTGTTTCACTTTCATCTCTGGGAACAATTCGGGGATTGTTATGTGCAGCTCGGGCAGCGACAGGCACGCGCCAAGTGGTTTCTATCCGCTGCAAATGCTTATGGAAAAGCCGTCGCACAGGTCTGGCGATGGGGGGATGGCAGCGACTTACGGCGACTGCAGGTAAAACAGATGAATACATGGTTCTGGCAGCGAGAGCTTAACAATGGCAGGGAGGTTGAAGCCAGACCTCCCATTGATCTCGCTGACTCCAGCTTCCTGCAAGTCTCAGAACAAACCGCGCTTCATCGTCCGGCTCATGGTGAATTCCTGGAACTCTACGGCCGTTGCCTTCTGCGTCAAAGAGAAACGAAGAGCAATGGGGAATTGATAAGCAACTTTGCCAGGGTCCTTGCACAAGCCGTAGATCAGATGACCGGGAACGGTGACGGGTTACGTGCGCGCCGATTGCAGGAACTGCTGGTGGATATCTACTCTGCATTGGCACGCAGCGAGTTACCCAGGGTTACCTGCCGGGCCAGTTTTCTCCAGGCCGTCGAGGCCTGTGACCGGGTCTTATCCGATTTACATGAATTTCGCGAACGGCAAATCTGGATCGATATGCATTTCAAACGTGGGATGTGCGCGAAGGCGGCTTTGGACTCTCAGATTTTTGAATCGAAGGGGAGGGAGTACGAAAAATTGAGAGTGATCGCCGAGCAATCATTTGACCGCGTCGTCGCATATCTCGATGCCGAATTGTATGCGCGCAAATTCTCGAGATCGCAATTCGCCCGAGCGGAAATCATATCTGATACAGGACACGACGTCAGATCAAACAGGGATAGCGATTTGGCGCTGGCGGCCTTGGAGCAATCTATAATTCTACCGTCGTCGGATCAACAATCCGTTGAACAAGCCATTTCCTGGGGGCGAATGGCAGATCTCTTGCGCAACCGTGTGACGTCCGGCGATCCAAGATATGATTTAAACCGGTCGGTTTCCGCTTATCGGCAGGCCATTAGGATTTTGTCACACCGTTCGCCGGAGAGCAGGACGAACAAGGCGGTTTTAAAATGCTACGTCCAGAACCTTGCGCACACTGAGGCGGTTCTGGAAAGCCTGAATTCGGAGTATCGGAACATCATTTGAATTTCCAGTCACGTGCTTGTGTTGGACCGTGTTTTGAAATCAGTTTCCCGAATTCCCAAATCCTAGACTAAGCAGAAATGCAAAACTCCTCCAACTCTCCTGTCCGAGTGGGTTGGTGATCCGGATCCCAGTTTACCGGGATCTGGGTCACCGCCGACTTGCCCGCTGTTTCAGAATTCTCATTGAAATTTGCCGCACCCCCTTGAACTATGCATAGAACGGGCGTAGCTTCCGGCCATATTCGGGCTTGACCCTCCAATTCATCAGGAGATTTAAAAATGGGATTCATCGCCGATTCCCTCGGGCGTGTTCAACCTTCTGCGACAATTGCTGTATCGACCAAGGCTGCGGAACTCAAAGCCGCCGGCGCCGATGTCATCGGACTGGGTGCTGGTGAGCCGGATTTTGATACCCCTGACAATATCAAACAGGCAGCCATTGATGCCATCAATCGTGGTATGACGAAATATACAGCTGTTGACGGCATACCTGAACTCAAGCAGGCCATCGTCAGTAAATTTGCCCGCGAAAACAATCTGCAGTACGAGACAAAAAACATCACTGTCGCGACCGGCGGCAAACAGGTCCTCTTTAATGCCCTGCTTGCTACATTGAACGAAGGCGACGAGGTCGTCATTCCGGCCCCTTACTGGGTGAGTTACCCGGATATTGTTTTGCTCGGAGGAGGCACGCCGGTACCTATCGAAACCAGGATCGAAGATAATTTCAAGGTCACGGCGGCACAGCTCGAAGCTGCGATCATGCCGAAAACCAAGTGGTTCATTTTCAACTCACCTTCGAATCCGTCCGGCGGCGCCTATACGCGAGATGAGCTCAAGGCCCTGACCGATGTCCTCAAGCGTCATGAACAGGTGTGGATCATGACCGATGACATGTATGAGCATCTCGTCTATGACGACTTCGAGTTTACCACTCCGGCGGAGGTTGAACCGGCCCTGATGGACCGGACCTTGACCGTGAACGGGGTGTCGAAGGCCTATTCCATGACCGGGTGGCGCATAGGCTATGCGGGCGGTCCAGAGCATCTAATCAAAGCCATGGCCAAGATTCAGTCGCAGTCGACGTCCAATCCTTGTTCCATCAGCCAGTGGGCCGCCGTGGAAGCGCTAGAAGGGACACAGGACTTTATTCCGGAAAGGGTCAAAGTTTTCCAGGAACGCAGAGATCTGGTTGTTTCCATGCTCAACCAGGCCAACGGGATTGATTGCCCGACCCCGGAAGGTGCTTTCTATGTTTATCCGTCCTGTGCCGGATGTATGGGGAAAACGACGGAATCGGGAAAGCAGCTACAGACCGACGAAGATTTTGTGACGGCCCTTCTCGAACAGGAAGGCGTCGCAGTGGTTCACGGTGCTGCCTTCGGCCTCTCGCCGTTCTTTCGTATTTCCTACGCAACATCGACGGAAGCCCTGGAGAAAGCTTGCGAACGAATTCAAAAATTTTGCGCTTCGCTTAAGTAATCCGCCCATTTCTGACAAATATTTGTTCGAATCAGAAAAAATTTGGCTGATAAAGGGATTATTTGGCCTTCTTCTAATGTATACGTACTGTGACGCCGTGCGCGTTTGAACGTGGAGGAACGAACCTTGAGAGGATTTTTTGACAATGGGAATTACAAAGCTGTTTAAATTTGCATGTGTGAAATCCGGCTTGATTGCCGGAATTGTGGCCGCGTTTTTTGTAACCAGTGTACAGGCGCAGGATGCGATCGCCGATCGTAAAGCCATGATGCAGGCCGTTGGTGCGTCCATGAAAGCGTCCGGAGCCATGGCCAAGGGTCAAAAGCCTTTCGATGCTGGCACAGCCGAACTTGCCATGCGGGCAATGAATGCCGTGGCCCTGGGAATTGACTCAAAGTTTCCCGCAAATTCAAAGACCGGCGGAAAAACAACTTCTGCTCCGAAAATCTGGGAAGATATGGGTGGATTTAAAGCTGCACTTGCCAAGTTTGCCGCCGATACCAATGCCGGCATCGCAGCCGCCAAAGGTGGAGAAGCCAGCTGGAAAGCCGCGTTCGGTAAGGTGGCTCAGAACTGCAAAGGTTGCCACCAGTCCTATCGTGTCAAAAAGAAATAACTCTACTCAACATTTCTGTGACAAGGGCGGATCTTGTATCCGCCCTTTTTTATATTCAAAGTTAATATGTTAATTTAAATCTATGAAATCGGTATTTAAAAGAGACCGCAAGGTGATTGGTCATTCTGACAACCATAGGCCAGGCAAATGCCGAATCTGCGTGCTGTCCCGGCGCATCGTACTGATAGCCTGCCTGTTGTCCCTTATCCTGCTCGCAATCGGCGAGTTTCCCAGCCTTATTTGAGATCGTTAACTTTTGATATTCGGGTGCGATCCGTCTTCAAGAACAAACCTTGAACCCGTCAGAAATGCGGGACGTCCAGCCAGTGAAATCATTTACCGAGGTCCCGATTTGTTTTTCTTTTGGGGTTGCCATCGCGCTTATGTCTTGACACGATAGTGTGTCTAACTTTCCGAAACCAAACAGATTTTCACCTTCCAGGTGCCGTTTTGGAGAGGAGAACCGCAAAAACGATAACAGCTCAATAACAAACATAGGAGGAATTTATGGGTCAGTCTGAAAGACAAACCTCGGGTGGTCCACGTTGTATTGCTATCATAGGTCCCTATCTGGGCGGCAAAACAACACTACTCGAAGCCATTCTGGCACGAACAGGCGCCGTCACACGACAGGGAACCGTTGCAGCGGGTAACACGGTTGGAGATGCATCTCCGGAAGCCAGGTCTCACGGCATGAGTGTTGAGCTTAACACCTGCGACGTTGAATATCTCGGAGACAGGTTTACATTTCTGGATTGTCCGGGTTCCTTCGAATTCACTTATGATGCCCAGGCCGCACTGTCCGTTTGCGACGCGGCCATTGTTGTTTGTGAACCTGACGATAAAAAAGTTCCTGCACTGCAGCTAACGTTGAAGCAACTCGAAGATCGCGGGGTACCCCATCTCTTGTTCCTGAACAAGATTGACAAATATGAGGGCCGTATTCGTGACATTCTTCCCATATTACAACCCGCAAGCCGCCTCCCTCTGGTGCTGCGACAAATTCCTATCTGGGAAAATGAGATTGCCGCCGGCTTTGTAGATCTCGCCCTTGATCGCGCCTTTGTTTACAAGGAGCATGCACCGAGTGAAGTCATTCAGTTGCCCGAAAATCTGGATGAACGTAAGGGTGAAGCCCGTTTCGAAATGCTCGAACAGCTGGCTGACTATGACGACAATCTGATGGAGCAGTTGCTCGAGGATATCGATCCGCCACAGGATGCCGTCTTTGATGATCTGTCCAAGGAACTGAAAGAAGGCTTGATCTGTCCGGTCTTTCTTGGCTCGGCGGAACATGGAAACGGCATTCGTCGTTTACTTAAAGCGCTGCGTCACGAAGCCCCCAGTGTTGAACTGACGAGGGACCGCCTTGGTATTGAAGACGCCCAGTCCTGTGCTCATGTCTTCAAAACCCTGCATACGACTCATGGTGGGAAACTTACTCTCGCTCGGGTGTTCTCCGGAACCTTCGGTGACGGATTGACGGTTTACAGCCAGGACTCTGATGAGCGTATTTCCGGTGTCTTTTCACTGATGGGACAGGAACCCACGAAACGTGAAAAAGCCGAGGAAGGTGACGTTGTGGCACTGGGTCGACTGGATTCTATAAAAACCGGTGACACTTTGTCGGAAGACAAATCTTCGCAATTGCAGATCGAAGCCATCGAACCGCCGAAACCGGTTTATGGCCAATCGATCGTTGCCAAGGAGAAAAAGGACGAGGTTAAACTCACCACAGCCGTTGGCAAGATTGTTGATGAAGATCCTTCGATCGCGCTTCAACACAATCAGGAACTAGGTGAAATGTCCCTTTGGGGGCAAGGCGAGATGCATTTGCGTGTTGCTTTGGAACGGCTTGTAGATCGCTATGGGGTCGACGCTCAACTCGGTCCGCGAAAAGTTCCCTACAAGGAGACGATCAAGAAGGCCGTGGAAATTCGTGGGCGCCACAAAAAGCAATCGGGCGGTCACGGTCAATTCGGCGATGTTGTCGTCGATATCAAGCCATTGCCTCGGGGATCGGGTTTTGAATTTTCTGACACGATCACTGGCGGTGTTGTTCCGAAACAATATATTCCTTCTGTCGAAGTCGGTGTGAAGGAGTTTCTTGTTTCCGGCCCACTAGGATTTCCTGTCGTCGATGTCGCGGTTTGCCTCACAGATGGTTCCTATCACAGCGTCGATTCCTCGGATCAGGCTTTCAAGACCGCGGGACGCATAGCCATGTCCGAAGGCATGCCGCAATGCGCACCGGTTCTTCTGGAACCTGTTATGTCCGTCGATATCGCCGTTCCGTCAGATGCGACGGCGAAGGTCAACGCGATCATTTCTTCGCGACGCGGGCAAATTCTCGGTTTCGACAGCCGTCCCGGATGGGAAGGCTGGGATCTGGTTCAGGCACATATGCCCGAATCGGAAATCCAGGATCTGATTGTAGAGCTGCGCTCGGCAACCGCGGGTGTCGGGACGTTCAGTTTTGAATTCGATCATTTGTCCGAACTTACGGGCAAGCTGGCGGACCAGGTCATGAATGAGCACCGAGATCAGGCCGCCTGATCCAGGTCAGGTTCAGACATAGAAAATTGGGGCCGAACGTTTCGGCCCCGTTTTTTTGTGCAATCCGAATGACAGGAAATTTTGGGAACAGTCAGTCCTCGTCGTAAAAGGCGAAGGCCCGCATTTCGATACTTTCCCGGGGTGGTGCATCGGGACGTGTTGTCGGATCGTCAAAAGAAGTATGCGCCGTGTAGCGGGTCGAGGCGTTTTTTCCGGAATCATAGACTTTAAAAACGATGGCTTCGTTCTTGGTCATCTCCGGAAAATAATACCATTTGTGATTTGGGTTGAAGGCGATGTGGTAAGTTTCCGCTGTGCGGTGGGGGTAATGCCGGGTGAGTTTGACCAGGGCTTCCTCACTCAGGGATCGGGCATCGCAGATCGCCAGCGGATCCGTCTGGATGGGGAGGCGAATGGCTCGCCACACCTGAATTATGGCAAATCGTTTCTGGAGGCGCGCTTCGGCTTCGTCCGCCGGCAGCATATCCCGGATCCGTTGCCGGGCCGAGTTTTCCGTATAGTCATTGTGGACGCCTCTGACCGGAGGGCGAACCTTGTTGGCTTCCCTGTCGGCTTCATCGGCAAACCGGACGGTGTGGTCGAAGACAAAAACATCATCGGCACCTGAATGCTCTTTGATCAGGTCGGCGATTTCCGGGTAGTAGATCGACTTGATTTGTGACTCGTCCAGGAAATTATCCACCCCTGTTACATGATCGACAAAGGCGAAACCATGGGTCGCAACGTTGAATTCGTGTTTGAGCGGACGGCCATCGGCTATGTCAACCTGGATTTCTTCATAGGTCGCCGTAACAGTTTTGTGTTCGTCTTCAGGGCGGTCGACATAGTGAACGGGTAATACGCCATTATCGACGATATAGTTCAGGGGCGCCTTAATGCTATTCCGGACCTGGGCAGATTCTGTTACACTCATGTTCTTCTCCCGTACGAGTTCTTGCTCCTGGTATATTAAACCTGGCAGAGCATATCAAGCAGGCGGAGGCGTGCATGACCGGTGGAGAGCTCTTCCAGACCAGCGGAGCTACCGCGCTGCAGCGCCAGTGCTTCACCCTGTTGTTTCGGTTCAGCCTGTTTCGTCATCCTTCCATTTGACGTCATAGTGGGCGCCATCACAGAAAGGTTTGTTGCCGGACTTGCCGCAGCGGCAGAGGACAAATTTTTTCCGGCTCGCCCCTTCAGCCCATCTGACATCTTCGATGTCCGCATTGCAGACATGGTACGGACCATTTTTTTCAATTCGGATGTAGCAGTCGTCGGGTTCTAGGTGAGTTTCAGGCCCCGGCGGTTCGCTGTATCTGAGAGCGCCGGACGGACAGGCAGCGACAATTTTTTTTATGTCATCGGCGGAACCTTGATCCGGATCTACCCAGGGCTTACGTGACGGGTCGAAAACGGCCGCCAGACTCATGGAACACTCAGCAGCATGGGAGCAGAGAACTTTGTTGTAATAGACCGTTATGTCTTTTCCCTCATATGTGTACACTTTATCCCGTGCCGTGACATCTTCCGGAGCG
>JBPCWG010000164.1:0-3330 GCA_051009705.1 Methyloligellaceae bacterium
GTGCTGAGATCGTCTATATCCTTTCTCAGCTCTCGCTGAACGCCGCGAAGTTCGCGCCGGACACCTATCATTTCCTGGCGAAATTCTTCCATGGACTTTTTGTCGGCCTCGCTCAGAATGATCCGACCGCCCTGCCCTCCTTTTTGCTGAATGCGGCTCAGATTGGTTTCCGACGTTTTCAGTTTTTCAATGAGGGCGTGCTCCTTCTGACGGAACTGCTGTTCCGCCTGACGGCGAATTTCTTCAACACGGGTAAAGGGACGATTGTCAATTCCGCGTCCTCGCAGAGAAGCAAGGGCTTCACCACCGCTCAAATTGTCCAGGGCATTCAAGACAAACGCGTCATTGTGGGCCTGAGGAATCAGGATTTGCTGTCCGAGGAAATTTTGCACTGTTACCCAAAACTGCTCATGCAGAAAATCGGCATCCGCAACAAGTACCGCATTGATGCGTCCTTCGGATTTGTGGGGTGTCTTGCTTCCGTCTCCGGCTTCCTCTTTAGCTTCCGGCTTTCCTACTGCGTTTTTCTCACGGTCTTTCTTTTTATCATCCGCAGGTTTGGGTTTGCCATTGGGAAAGGCTGAACTCACCGACCCATTAATGCGAACGGCAATATCAAGAGGCTTCCCAAGCTCCTTGTACTCGCGCAGAAGTTTCGCGGCATCAGGCTGTCCGGTGACAAGGGCTCCGTCAATGGTCGTCGCCTTGGCGCTCGACTGAATCAGCGGCGTGTAAGTGATCTTGGCATCCGTACTTTTTTCAAAATGTCCGACAGATGCCAGATTCAGTTTCTCAATTCCGCCGTTGATCGCATCGCCGGTATCGAGATTACCGCTGTTGAGACCGATCCAGGCGATATAGTCGGTCACCACCGGCTGCCCACCGGCCCCTGAAAATTGAACCCGCTGTGCATGAGATATGTCGCCGACAACCTTGCCGCTATCGAACTCCACACCCCAAGCCTTGAAAAGTTTTCCGAGCGAGGGTTTTCCCGGAGGTGGCGCCATGCCCGGAGGTCCGAGACGGCCATTTTCAAAAACCGGATCGACCATCGCCAGAATATCACCGCCTCCAAGAGCAAACTGGTCAATGGCATAGAGCGTCTCGTCCGACAATCCCGTCGGTTGAACGAGCATCAGCACATCGATATTTTCGGGGATTTCAGTTGCTGTCGAATTTATGGTTTCAATTTCATAAAACTCGCGCAACTGATTGAGCAATTGCCAGGGAGGTAATTGCTGTCCTGTCGGCATGAAACCGCCCTGAAGATTGACGCTGCTCAATAGGCCAATCTTCTTCTTTGTGGGATTTGCCAGGGCATTGAAGAGCTTAGTGAGATCATATTCCAGAAACTGCTCTCTCTGAGGATTGAAGAAGGCAACGCTTTCTCGGTTATCCGTGCTGTTCTCCGCAACAAGCCCGAAATAGCCGAGATCACCTTCCGGATTTATGCGAATCCCCTGCAGTCCGGCCGCAACAGCCCTGTCCTCGGCGTCCGAAAACGGCAATGGGTCGATAAAGTCAATATCGATGCGGTTGCCCGAGATATCCTGATATTGCTGCAAGAGCGAGCGTACCCGTGAAAAATACTTGGCATAGAGAGGGGCGGCTTCACCCAGCGGCTTGGAATAAAAGACCTTGACCTGAAGAGGCTCATCGATGCTCCGCAAAATAGATTTTGTGCCCGGTGAAATCGTGAACAAACTCTGTTCCGTAAGATCGACCTTGATATTTCCCAATCCCAGACCGGCGATTATATTCACGCAAAACAGGAGCACGATTGCAAATACAAGGCTGCCCCAGGCCAAGGTTTTTCTATTTAGATTATTTACCCAGTTCATCTGAAGCTCCGTCAATCTGCTTTTTTCATTTCGACGATGATGGTGTTTGCAAACAGCCAAAATACGATAAAGGATAGGAAGAATACCAGATCCGCGAGATCGATGACTCCCTTGGTGAGCTGTTCAAAGTGGGTGAGGAAACTCAGGCCCCCGACCAAATCAACCAGAAATTCCGGCGCCCAGGCACGGAAAAAATTCAACACCAGTTCAGCACCACTCATGACAAACAGAAAACAAAGGACCGCCGAAACCACAAAGGCAATCACCTGATTTTTGGTCAGGGCCGAAATGCAGGAACCGATTGCCAGAAACGCCCCGGCCATCAGAAAACTACCGAGATAGCTGGCGAGGATCACACCATTATCAGGATCGCCGAGATAATTCACCGTAATCCACATGGGAAACGTAAGTACCAGCGCTATGCCGATTGTCGCCCAGGCCGCCAGGAATTTGCCGAGAATGGCCTGCCAGGCTTCGATTGGTAAGGTCATCAGCAGTTCGATGGTGCCCGACTTCCGCTCATCCGCCCAGAGGCGCATGGCGATCGCCGGTACCAGAATCAGATAAAGCCAGGGATGATAAATGAAGAAGGATTGCAGATCCGCCTGTCCCCGTTCGAACATGGCGCCTATATAAAATGCGAATGCGCCGGTCAGGGCCACAAATATGACGATAAATACGTAGGCCAGAGGGGAACCGAAGTACCCGAAAAGCTCCCTCTTGGCGATATACCAGGTATTGGCCATCCGATTACTCTCCTTCAGGTGTGGTCAGTTGTCGGAACACATCGTCGAGCCTGACCTGCTCTACATAGATCTCCTGGACAACCGTACCCTGCTCCTGAAGTACTGATGTGATATCCGATGCGATGGGTTTACCGTCCACGGGTATGGCCCGTAATCTTTTCGTTCCATTCATCTGGCTCAGGGTTTCGACCTGCTTGACAAGTTCCAGGGCCTCCAACTTTTCAATAAGAGCCCCGGCGTCTGCTTCAGCAGTCTTGAGGGTGACGGCATTGTAATGCGAGCTGCGGCCTTGAAGTTCATCTGCCGTACCGTCAACGATCACACGACCCTGGTCAATAACAACCGCACGGCTGCAGACGGCTTCCACTTCTTCCAGAATATGTGTTGAGATTATGATGGCTTTCTCTTTGGCCATCGTTGAAATGAGTTCCCTCACAAGATGCTTCTGATTGGGATCGAGGCCATCGGTGGGTTCATCCAAAATGAGAACATCGGGATCATTCAAAATAGCCTGAGCCAGTCCCACCCGTCGTTTGAAACCTTTCGACAGTGTATCGATGACCTGATTGTAGACAGGTTCCAAGCCGGTCTTGGCCACGGAGTCGGAAATTCTATCCGCCCGGATACTTTTATCGATCCCGTGGATATCGGCGATAAAATTGAGAAAAGAGTGTGGAGTCATGTCCGAATAGAGCGGCGCACCTTCGGGAAGGTACCCAATCCTTCGCTTCGCCTCGATCGGT
>JBPCWG010000165.1:0-4519 GCA_051009705.1 Methyloligellaceae bacterium
AGGAAAAGCCCTTCGTACTCTTCTGAAAGATCACATTAAATCAAGAGACGATGTACCGATTGAATTTAGACACATCATTGAAGGAACTTTGTTTGACTGGAGAAAAGAAATTTTAGGATGAGATAAAATGGACAGCCAGAATATTTATCCTGGCTGTCCTACTCCTGGTTTAGGAGTGCCGATCGGTTTTTTCTCGACGCTCAATTCTATCTTTGATCCAGTCATCTACTTCGACCTTTACATAGCCAGTCCGGTTATCACCGATTTTTACCCGCTTGGGGAATTTGCCGGCTCTTTCCAAACGTCCCAGGTGTTGATCAGAGTATAAGACCATCTCTTGAACTTGGCGCTTCCAGTAAAAACTCATCGCAATACTCCCTGTACAGGGGTATCGCGATACCCAAGGTTTTCGACAAACCTATAGGCCCTATTTATGTATGATTGAAATCGAAATATTCTAGTTTCAAAAACAAGCAACGATTAAATGAGTGACAAAGTAGTGACAAAAATTATCTTCTAAATAACTAATTTTGAGCTAAGTTATTGATAAAATTGGTGAGCCCGACAGGTTTCGAACCTGTGACCTACTGATTAAAAGTCAGTTGCTCTACCAGCTGAGCTACGGGCCCCAATTTCTTAAATTCCTGGGAATAGGGGCTTTTACCGATCTTTTGAATAATGGTCAACAGTGAATAGATCTTCTCAGAACATGGGAAAACTTATCACACGAAAATGCTTGCTCCAGTGGATTACAGACCGGATTCATAGCTACAGCAAAGGGGCCGGCTTCTGGATTTTGGTCTGAAAGGTTTCTAATAATCTTCCCAGGCAAAGTGGATTGATTCCTGGCTGGTCCGTTATCGCAGAATTTCCCCTCTGGCATCTTCGAATCATAGTAAAATGCGCGTGTGTCGATGTCGAACCATTTGGTGATACGGGATCTCGCTTTTGAAAGAAACGGAACTCTACCCGCCCCTGAAAAGCTATCTTGAAAAACAGGGGTACGAAGTCAAAGGAGAAGTTACGGACTGCGACATTGTTGCCCTGAGAGGCGACGAAGATCCAGTCATTATCGAGTTGAAAACAACTTTCAACTTGTCCCTTATTTTCCAGTCGATTGATCGGCAGGCCATTTCTGATAGTGTTTACATTGCCTTTCCAGCGGCCAGTCCAGACAAAAAAAACAGTGCCTGGACCCGCAATAGAAAAGACATTCTCAAACTGTGCCGGCGGCTTGGCCTCGGGGTTATAACCGTCAAGTTCTATAAACGCCGCAACCCATTCATCGAAGTGTATCTGGATCCGGCCCCCTATAAACCAAGAAAACTGAAACGCCGGAAATCCATGCTTCTGCAAGAGTTCAGCAGGCGGGTCGCAGATCACAATATCGGTGGGAGTACCCGGCGTCCTATCGTCACGGCCTATCGCCAGGAAGCCCTCTTGTGTGCCTATGCCCTGAAATCGGAAGGGCCGACAAATCTGGCTGATTTACGTACCCTTACGGGTTTGGAGAATATCGCCCATATCCTGCAAAGAGATGTGTATGGCTGGTTTCAGCGGGTCGAGCGCGCGACCTACAAAATATCCCCGAAAGGTGCTGATGCCATTATGCTTTACGAAGATGTAATCAACGATCTGATCCGAGCCGACAAGGGCACCTTAACACCTTCATAAATCAGGATTTATCATAATGATTACAGTTCATAAATATTCTCTTTATGTCGGGCTATTGCCTTGTACTCTGCGCATTCTTAAGCCATAGTACGCTTGCGAAATCATGCGGGTAAATTTCGAAGTTGAGAACATCGTGACATCAGGAGTAGCGCATGTCCATTTTCGGGAGTCCGAGCCAAAAGGAAGATTCCAAAACATCCGGCGAAGAATCGACTGAACAACAATCATCATCAACATTGTCAAAACCAGTTTCATCTCTGAAGCCGCAAAGTCCAGCCTCTCGTTCGACCAGACAGTCCCCTTCAACCGGAAACGGCAAGACCTTAATCCGGGAAGATATGTCTATTCGCGGCGAGCTTCATGGCGGGCAGAGTATTGATGTCTTTGGATATGTGGAAGGCACTGTTTCTGCGGGTTCCATCCAAATTCACGAATCCGGACAGCTCTATGGAACATTGGTTTCGGACAACGCCACGATAAGTGGCACGGTTCAGGGTGATATTCGCGTAAAGCATCTGATCAACATTTTGAGCACCGGTGCCGTCACCGGGGATATTGAATACGGCCAGCTCGCACTGGAGTCAGGCGGCGAACTTAGCGCCGAATTGCGCAATGTTCCTCCGACACTGTCCGGGGATCACGAGGTAAATGTCGCTTTTGGAGGCTCCGTCACGATCACTGCAGAGGATATCAATGCTCTGGACCCGGATAATGATGCGAGCGAGTTAACGTTTGAAGTTTCAAATATCAGAAACGGCTTTGTTTCAAAATCCAATGCACCGGATGTTTCTGTCACGAATTTTACCCAGGCTGAAATTGAAGCCAACCAGGTTCTGTTTGTCCATGATGGTAAGTCGCGTTCCGGTACCCAGTTTGATGTGTTTGTTCGGGATGCAAGCGGTGCAACGTCGGGTGATCCGCAAACAGTGGCTGTTGTCGTCGAGTAAATACGCGACACGTGGGCAGAAGTCAGTCTAGAGGCCCGTTCCAAATTTTGTCATGATGACGATCATCACGATCTGCATCACACCCTGGGAAGCGACGACCCAGAAATAAAGGCGCATGAGCCTGCCGATGCGTTGTATATCCGGCTGATCGTTCCTGAGCTCGCTATAAACGCGGTAATTGGTGGGGAGCAAATAGCCAAGCCCCTGTACGGTCAGAATTAAGAGCAACACCAGCGCGGCAGCCACCCACCCGAACTCCGGATAATCTAAATCCAGATACCCCATATCCTGTGCAAGAAAATATCCCGTTGTTCCTGTCACGATGGCCAGAGTCGGCAAAATAAATAGTGTGCGCGGCAACATTCTCAGCAGAATTGCTTTTCTCACCGACATAGTCACTTGTCGCATGACAGGCCCGAGAACAAATCCCATGAACAAATCAATCCCGGTCCAGAGTAGTCCAAAGAAAACATGCAAAAAAGTGAGAGACCAGATTTCCCCATAGGCAATTACGAGGCTCATGGCGACAAAAATTACGATGACCCAACCCAAATTAGACCAATTAATTCCGGGAATATTTTCAGTCGCTTCAGTCATGGGATCGCGGGTCAAAAATTCCAATTCGATAAAGTGTGATTTAACATGCCCGGACACAGTCAGCAATCAGCCACATTCGTTGATTAATGAGGTCCGGTATGGAAATGACGACAAGAGGTGTAATGCAAGATGAGCCCCCGATTTGATTATGACCTGACCATTGTTGGCGCCAGCTTTACCGGACTTGTCGCTGCCAGAACCGCGGCAATGCGCGGACTTCGGGTTGCCGTCATAGAAGCCAAGAAAGAGGCGGGAGCGCGGGTACGAACGACCGGGATATTGGTTAAGGAAGCCGTTGAAGAAATTGATATTCCGCACGAATTGACCCGCCGCATTCATGGCGTCCGACTCTACTCGCCGCGGCTTGACCATACGGACCTGTTCGCGCCGGGGTATTATTTTCTCTCTACAAATACGGCAGATCTGTTGCGCTGGTTTGCAAGACAGGCCGAGAACTGTGGTGTGGATTTTTACTACGACAGCAGGTTCCGCGACGCGGTACGTATTGAAAACGGCATTCAAATTTCCGGGCTTAACATTACAACCCGATATCTGATAGGTGCCGACGGTGCTCAGTCCCGGGTCGCCAGATGTTTCGGTCTGGGACGGGTCAAACACTGTCTGACCGGAGTTGAGTGGGAGTATGCAGTTCCGAAGAACATATCTCCGCCATACCTTCACTGTTTCCTCGATTCACAACTTGCACCGGGATATATGGGGTGGGTTGTGCCCGGTCCCGAATTTGTTCAAGTAGGAATCGCGGTGAAAGAAAGTTGCAAACCCGATTTGAACAATTTCGTCGCCAAAGTTGATCCCTTATTTAAAATCAGTCACCATGAGATCGTCGAGAAAAGAGCCGGTCGCATTCCATCTTCGGGACTCGTCAAACGTTTTTCGTGTCCGAACGTTATGCTGATAGGGGACTCGGCCGGTATGGTGTCCCCTCTCACTGGCGGTGGCATTCGACTTGCCTTCCGTTTCGGGCGCCGTGCTGCGCAAACAATTTCGGATTACCTTCTCGATAGAGGCCCTTCACCGGAAACAGTCCTGTCACATGAATTGCCGTGGTTTGGTGCTAAATCATTTATGCGAAAGACCCTCGAACTATCCCCGCCCAACTTTCTGCTCAACAACCTGCTTTTGCGGAAACCGGTGATTAAGCTTGCGCAGCAAGTCTACTTTCACCGACGTGGCGCCGGAGGCGTGAGATTCCAGGACTTTCAAAATGAAATCGAAAGAACTCAGCAGCCACGCATTGTCAATGGCGAGAACTAAATTGATAATACAGTCCCGTCCAGGCC
>JBPCWG010000166.1:0-2805 GCA_051009705.1 Methyloligellaceae bacterium
GCATCCTGTTGCGTCCAACTCGGTCTCACCTGACAGATTGGGGCCAATGTCGGATATTGTGCCGTCTTCAATTCTGACGTCAGCCTTGTAAGTGAGGTCGGCGGTGACAATTGTGCCATTTTTGATGATTGTGGACATCGTTCACTTCCTCTCTATATATCGATCACCGCCGTCTCGACGACAGCATGAAACAAGACATTGGCCCCGGCGGTGCTCCATTCCTTGGTAATGTTTTCTGCTTCATTATGGGAGAGCCCGTCTTCACACGGACACATCACCATGGCTGTCGGAGCGACCCGGTTAATCCAACAGGCGTCATGACCAGCACCAGAAATAATATCCATGTAAGAGTAACCTAGTCTTTCGGCTGCGTTTCGCACAGATTTCACACACTCATCATCAAATGCAGGGGGATCAAATGAACCGACAATTTCACATTCGAACGAGACTTCTAGATTTTTACAAATCATCGGGGCTTTCATCTGTAACCGATTGACCATATCTTCCAGCTTGTCGAGTTCATGCGAGCGAAAATCGACCGTGAAAATCACTTTGCCCGGGATGATATTCCGAGAATTCGGAAAAACATCTATTTGCCCAATCGCTCCTACTGCATTAGGCTGATTGTCCATGGCGATCTCATGTACAAGTTCGGTGATTTGAGCCAGGCCGCGTCCGGCGTTTTTACGCATATGCATGGGTGTCGAGCCTGTATGGCTTTCCTTACCGGTAATTGTGCACTCTATCCAACGCAATCCCTGACCATGAGTAACCACGCCGATTAATTTTTTCTTTGCTTCCAATATCGGACCTTGCTCTATGTGTAGCTCGAAATAGGCTTTCATTTTGCGTGCGCCAACATTTTCGTCGCCTTTCCAGCCGATACGCTGAAGTTCGTCTCCAAACGTTTTTCCATCCTTGTCAACCTGGCTATAAGCCTGTTCTTGATCAACGGTTTTGGCGAACACACCGGAAGCCATCATGGGAGGTGCGAAACGCGTGCCTTCCTCGTTGGTCCAGTTGACAATTATGATTGGATGTTTTGTATGAATGTCCAGTTCATTCAATGTCCGTACGATCTCAAGCCCGGCCAGAACACCAAGTACTCCATCATAACGACCTCCCGTTGGCTGGGTATCGAGATGTGAGCCGACATAAACGGGAAGTGCGTCCGGATCGGTTCCTTCGCGTCGCATGAACATACTGCCCATCTCATCCACACCCATGGTGAGACCTTCATCCTCGCACCAATTTTGGAACAGTTTGCGCGCTTCGGCATCTTCATCTGTAACCGTTTGGCGATTGTTGCCACCAGCGATGCCGGGTCCAATTTTTGCCAACTCGTGGATCATTTCCCACAAACGATCACCGTTTAATTTGAGATTTTCCCCTGGTATCGACATGTTGAGCCTCCTGCTAATTCTTTTTCGAAATTTATTCTCATGCCGTTCATTCTGAATAAATAATCATGGCGTTGCTCTTTGACTTCTGCCTTCAAAAATCTGACAAGCTATCGAAATAGCCATATGAGTACTAAAAGAATAATTGCTCCCATAGAAACCCAAAGCAATGACATTGACTTGTTTTTTTCCTTGCTTCCTCCGCTATCAGATGATGCAGGCGCGGAATCTGCATCTCTCAAGGGAAAATTTTCAGAGCTATGGTTTGTTGATATTTTGGTGGTCGTTTTTTCGCAAACGATACTGTTAAATCGACCAACAAAATCATTCGCGTATTTTTGCATAGTAACTTCAAGCAAGTTCGACCCAATTCCAGCTAACCTTCCACCGACATCGGCTTTCAAAGCATAATTTATCACCGTATCGGAATCATCCGAGATCAAGGATATATCAGCTTCACCCATAACCAATCCAGCATCCCCTCCATGACCTTCACAGGATATTTTAAATTTCTTCGGTGGTTCAACATGGCTGAGTGCGACATGTCCTTTAAATAAAGCAATTATAGGACCGGCACTAACCCTGATTGAAACCAGTAGCCTGTCCTCCCCGACCTTCGCAAACGTTTCACATCCCGGAATACAGGAGCGAACAACATCGACATCGTTGAGTAAAGACCATACCTGGTCACGATGGGCACCAATGCGTTGCGATCCTTTAAGTTCCATTGCAAATACATCCCAAAGTTTAGATATTCTGATGTTGTAGAAAGAATTCAGCCGATCGCATTCGTGTCCTTAAGGGATTTTTCAACCAGTTTCCAAAGATGATAGGGACTCAAGGGAATATCTAGAACTTCCAGTCCTTTAGATAGGGGACTCAACGCATCTTCCACGGCCTGCGCAAATAGAGGGCCCACCGGGATTGCACCGGCTTCACCGACACCTTTAATTCCAAGATTATTTAAAGTTGACGGGGTTGTATGGTGGTCAACTTCAATTTTTGGAGCTTCAAGAGACGTTGGAATAAGATAATCTGCGAGGGTGCCATTTAATAATTGACCGTTATCGTCGTATTCGATGCGTTCGAAGAATGCATTGCCAATTCCCTGGACCACACCTCCCTTAACTTGGCCATTCACAATCATGGGATTGATCTCAACCCCGCAATCATGAACAACGACATATCTGACTATTTCAACCATCAATGTTTCCGGGTCAACTTCGACAATTAGTCCATGGGCACCGCTGGATGTTGTTCCTCCTTCAGGTCCAAAATAACTTGTTGCCTCCAAACCTGGTTGCGTTCCCGGGGCAACTGCGCCGCGCATTGGATTGGCAATAGTTGCTAGATCACCAAAGACAATAAAATTTTCCGGATTCCCGGAATCGAATGCCCGTCCTTC
>JBPCWG010000167.1:0-5392 GCA_051009705.1 Methyloligellaceae bacterium
TCTGCGGCAATGCAGAAACTCTCCCGTTTGAAGATCATTCCTTTGATGCCTATACAATTGCCTTCGGCATAAGAAATGTAACACATATAGATCGGGCCCTTGAAGAGGCGTTTCGTGTCCTGAAGCCGGGAGGTAGATTTTTATGCCTTGAATTTTCCCAGGTCGAAGTACCGATTCTCAGTGAAGTCTATGAACAATATTCTTTCAAGGCGATCCCGCAAATCGGCAGACTTGTAACCGGAAACCCGGAGGCGTATCAATATCTGGTGGAAAGTATTCGACGATTTCCGGATCAAGAATCATTTTTACAAAAAATTGCCGATACCGGTTTTGAAAACACCAAATTTCGAAACCTCAGTGGGGGCATCGCAGCCATTCATTCCGGATGGCGCATTTAGATTCCGGACAACAGGCCATCTCAACAATATTAGATTTCGATAAATTCGAGTGCACTTAATGACCACGCTAACCAATATATTGCGACTCATGCGTGCCGGTTGGGTATTTGTCGTCTATGGGGTGCAACTGTTTCCAAGTGATGTGGAAGTCCCCGTAATATTGAAAGTATTCAGAAGCCTGAGCTCCCTGTTCGGAAGATTCAAGAGCGACCAGCCCCATGGCCAGAGGCTGGCACATGCACTGACGAAACTCGGCCCCAGTTACATCAAGCTTGGCCAGTTTCTCGCCACCCGCGATGATGTCATCGGATCGGAAAACGCCCGGGAACTGGCGAAACTTCAGGATCGCCTGCCTCCGTTTCCAATGGACCAGGCCCGGAAAACGATTTTCCAGGAACTTGGTCGGAATACTGAGGACATATTTGAATCATTCGAACCGGCTGTTGCGGCGGCTTCGATCGCTCAAGTTCATAAAGCTGTGTTGAAAGGAAATCCGGAAACCGCCGGATCGGGTAAGCAGGTTGCGGTCAAAATCCTCCGTCCGGGAATCGAGCAGCGATTTCAAAAAGACCTGCAAAGTTATTTCTTTGCTGCCCGTCTCGTTGAAAACTTACATTCCGGTTCCAGGCGTCTGAAACCGGTCGCGGTAGTCGATACTCTGGCAAAATCGGTTGAGCTGGAAATGGATTTGCGCATGGAAGCTGCGGCAATTTCAGAATTTTCCGAGAACACGGCTGGTGATGAAGGTTTTCTTATTCCCAAAGTCGAGTGGAGTTTGAGTGCCAAACGCGTATTGACCCTCGACTGGGTGGATGGGATTCCCATCACCAATGTTGCGGAGTTAAAATCCAAGGGCATGGATCTCAAAAGGCTGGCGCGTCTTGTTGTCCAGTCATTTCTGCGCCATGCGATGCGCGACGGGTTCTTCCATGCGGACATGCACCAGGGAAATCTCTTTGTCGATACCGAAGAGAATATTGTCGCAGTGGATTTTGGCATTATGGGCCGCCTCGGCCTTAAAGAACGCCATTTCCTCGCGGAAATTCTCCGGGGGTTTCTGAATCGGGACTATAAGCGGGTAGCCCGGGTTCATATGGAAGCGGGCTATGTTTCCCTGCACCATGGAGAGGATAATTTCGCCCAGGCGCTGAGAGCGATCGGCGAACCATTGATGGACAAAACCGCAGATGAGATTTCAATGGCGCGTCTGCTGGGTCAGCTGTTTCAGGTCACCGAAATGTTTGATATGGAAACCAGACCCGAATTAATCATGTTGCAAAAAACGATGGTCGTGGTTGAGGGCGTAGGCCGGTCCCTGGATCCCAATCTCAACATGTGGGAACTGGCTGAACCGGTCGTTCAGGAGTGGATACAGCTCGAACTCAGCCCCGACGGCCGACTTCAGGAGGCCGCTGAGGGGGCAGCGAGCATTGGCAAGCTGGTTGGTGAAATCCCCTCAATCTTGATGCGTGCCGAGCGCACTGCCGAATCATTGTCGGATATGGCTTCAGAAGGACTTCGTCTCGACAACGCAACAATTGAGAAACTCGCCAGGGAGCAATCGAAGCAAAACAGACTGGCAAGGGTGGGGATATGGATTTTGGCGATTGCCCTGGTTTTTATCGCCGTTAACCTGTTTATCCTCCGTTAAGGCTGCCAGCACAATTTATGACAATCTCGGCCATTTGACGCCCGGTCTTTGCAATTCTGATTTCACTTATTGCAGACAGTGCGATAAAATTATTTACCCCTGCTGCATGTTTCCAGGAATTCTGAGTTAAATCTGTGAAAGACAAACATATATTGCTGATCGTTAGTGGCGGCATCGCCGCCTACAAATGTCTTGACCTGGTGCGTCGGCTCCGGGAACGGGGCGCTGATGTAACCGCGGTTCTGACGGAATCCGGCAAGCAGTTTGTCACACCTCTTTCCCTGGCGGCCTTATGCGAAAACCCGGTCTATACGGATTTGTTCGATCTCAAGGATGAAACTGAAATGGGCCACATCGCGCTTTCGCGAAATTCCGACCTAATCGTTGTCGCGCCTGCAACCGCAGATCTGATGGCACGCATGGCCCAGGGTATGGCCAACGATCTCGCCACCACCATTTTGTTGGCGACGGACACGCCGGTACTTGTCGCCCCGGCAATGAATGTTCGCATGTGGCAACACCCGGCAACCCGGAGAAACTTGGCGACTCTGAAATGGGACGGAATTCACTTTATCGGTCCCAATGAGGGCGATATGGCATGCGGAGAATTCGGACCGGGTCGCATGTCAGAAGTTCCCGAAATGCTCAAGGCCATCGAAGATTTGCTGGCGATGACTGCGGACCAGCCCCTGCTTGGAAAATCTGTCCTGGTCACGGCTGGCCCTACCTATGAACCGATAGATCCCGTGCGCTACATCGGCAATCGCTCATCCGGCAAGCAAGGCTACGCACTGGCCGCCACAGCAGCGAGACTGGGAGCGGAAACGACACTGATTTCCGGTCCTACGGCCCTACCTCCTCCCCCGAACGTCAACAATATCAATGTTGAAACCGCCAAAGAGATGCTCGATGCGGCCAAAAAACTGGGGGCAGTAGACATTGCCATTTGTGCCGCCGCTGTTGCAGATTGGCGGGTCGCTGAACTTTCAGATCAGAAAATAAAAAAGAAATCGACTGCAAAAAGCCCCCCTCTGATCGAGCTTGTCGAAAATCCCGATATTCTGAAAACGATCTCAAAGAAAGGCCCGCGCCGGCCCGTTCTGGTCATCGGTTTTGCCGCCGAGACGGAACATGTCATTCCCAACGCGCAGAAAAAACGGCAATCGAAAAATTGCGACTGGATTGTCGCCAATGATGTTTCCGAACAAACGGGAATAATGGGCGGAGATCGCAATACAATCCACCTGATTACCGAGTCAGGAGTTGAAGATTGGCCCGAAATGCTGAAAGATGAGGTCGCGGAAAAACTGTTGCGTCGCGCCGCCGACTATTTCAATGAACAGAGATCAGCAGCTCAATGACGACAATCGATAGTCAAATGTTCGAAGTTCAGGTTCATCTGAAACTTCTCGAGCACGGTCGTGGTCTGAAACTACCGGAATATCAGAGTGAGGATGCAGCCGGCTTTGATCTGATGGCGGCTGTCCCGGAAAGCTCACCCCTCACAATTCAGCCCCGGGACAGGGTGCTCGTCCCGACCGGCTTTGCCATGCAATTACCTCCCGGATATGAAGCCCAGGTTCGGCCAAGGTCGGGCTTGGCCTTGAAACACGGAATAACAGTTCTGAACACACCGGGAACCATCGATTCGGATTATCGGGGAGAAGTCGGGGTCATCCTCATAAATCACGGCAATGAAGCGTTCCAGGTTAACCGTGGTGACCGTATCGCGCAAATGGTTATCAAGCCGGTAGTACAAGCCAGTTTGCGAATGGTCGGTGAAATCGATGAGACCCTGAGGGGAGAGGGCGGATTTGGATCAACCGGCGAAAAGTCCAACTGAAAAACTCTTCCGATTTGCGCCTACAATCTGACACGGCTTAGAACCAACCAATTAATCGCAGATTTGCCTGATGAAACTAACCAGCGAAGAAATCCAGCGTTATAAAAGACATCTGGTTTTGAAAGATGTCGGTGGTGCTGGTCAGCAAAAACTGAAGGACTCCAGGGTTCTGATTGTTGGTGCCGGTGGACTTGGCTCTCCGGTTCTGATGTATCTGGCGGCGGCGGGAGTGGGCACCATCGGCATAATAGACGATGATGAAGTGTCTCTCGACAATTTGCAGAGACAGATAGCGCATAAGACAAGCCAGATAGGAAATTTGAAAACGTCAAGTGCGGCTCAGACTATCGAGGAGCTAAACCCCCATGTGGAAGTGCATTCCCTGCCGGAGAGGTTAACTGCGGCCAATGCCGTGGATATCATTTCTGATTACGATATTGTGGCCGATGGTTCTGACAATTTTGATACCCGGTATTTGACAAATGACGCCTGTTATTTTGCCAAAGTCCCTTTGGTATTTGCAGCGGTCGGACCTTTTGATGGCTACGTCTCCACATTTCGCGCATTTGAGACCATGGCTGACGGCACACCAAAGCCGAGCTATCGTTGCATCTTTCCCTTGGCTCCGCCGCCCGGCACCGTGCCGAATTGCTCGGAAGTTGGCATTCTCGGTGCCATTGCCGGTGTTATCGGCACCCTCCAGGCCACCGAAGTGCTGAAGGAATTGATTGGCATCGGAGAATCAATGAGCGGTCGCCTGCTCATCTATGATGCTCTTTCATGCCGCTTCGAAACCGTGAACATTCGCTGGGATCCGGATAATATTCTCAACGGCCGGGAAGCGAATATTTCCCGGTTGAGTGACCTGCACCCCTGAGCAGGCCTCACGGTCTCAAACAAGTCCGGCGACAACGGCTCAACAGGGACAGGAAAGCAAAATCCGGACTAAAACATCGCCGAGTAAACACGGTCCGGAGGTGTGTGGCCATCGAGGAAAGTCTTGATATTTATAATCACCTTCTCGCCCATATCGATGCGCCCCTCGACCGTCGCCGAACTCATGTGCGGAAGCGCCACGACACATTCGCTGTTGAGAAGTTTCGGATTTATTGCTGGTTCGTGTTCGAAGACATCGAGTCCCGCGCCGGCGATTTCTCCCGCCTCGATCATGCGCGCCATTGCATTTTCATCGATGATTTCGCCGCGGGCGGTATTTACAATATAGGCCGAGGGCTTGAGAAGTTTCAGCCTTCGAGCAGACAGAAGATGATAGGTTGCGGGCGTGTGGGGACAGTTTACTGAAATAATATCCATACGCGCGAGCATCTGATCAAGGCTGTCCCAGTAAGTGGCTTCCAGCTCGTTCTCGATATCTTCGGCAACTCGATTGCGATTGTGGTAGTGGATCTGCAATCCGAAGGCCCGTGCGCGCCTCGCCACAGCCTGGCCGATGTGCCCCAAACCGATAATGCCCAGGCGTTTTCCGAAAATTCTGTGCCC
>JBPCWG010000168.1:0-9665 GCA_051009705.1 Methyloligellaceae bacterium
GAAAGTCGCGTCTGCCTATGAGCAGGCTTCAAAACGCCGTGTCTCACCTCCAAATTTTGGCGAGATTTAGCAGATTTTCAACGTTATTGGGGCCTGTTCATTTATTAAGCAATGAATCAATACGGCTTTGTCCTAATAATTTTTGCCTTGCAACATTTTTTGATGCGTTGCACAATGGAGAAGCAATTACTAATTTTCGGGTGGGATACATGGCTTTTGGACGATGGTTCAGGAACAGATTAAAAAGTCGGACACCAAAGTTCAGCGTTTATAGTACGTCACCGCAGCGATTGAGAGATGCCGGGGCACAAAGCTGGGATTGTCCCGATTCTCATCAAAATCTGAATAATGACCAGGCAAAAAAACAGGCATCTCGCCTTGAGAGCGAGGGGAAACTTGTGCGGATCATTCCCGATGACATGCAAGATAATGACGGCTGGAAGTCAACCTGAGCTAAGACTGTCTGAGCTAAGACTGTGTCACCTGAAATATTCTGCTGCCAGGTTTATTAGTGGAATCTGATCGAGTTACTGTCTTAAATTGCATCCTTTAACTCTGAAACTACGGATTCATCGTCCCGAATGGATTTTGGAATGCCTTCTCTGGCTGATTTATCTGCGGCCATGGTCAGGGCAAGTACTTGACGACCCTCTTGTCCGGTTGTCAGCCCGATGGAACCCATACCAAGAATTTGACGAATAAAGGCATCGGTTTCCTCTTTCATAGGGCCGAAAAACTCTCCCATAATGAAATCACCCGGCATTGCCGAACCCAGAAAGGCAACATTAACCTCATGTTCCGGTGTGTAAGGACAGGGGATTGCTTCACCCGGAGCCAGAACGACATCCCGGTGGGCATCGTCGATATTCAGGCTTCCGGTTGTTCCTTGCAAATCGATTTCCATCGTCGCCGTATAGGCCGGCCAGTGATGAGGTGGCAGCCAGCTTGTCCCGAGGGTGGCCACACTGCCGTCGTCAAATGTTACAATCATCCACTGAAAGTCATCCCTGTTATAAGGCTTGAATACCCGGCTGGTTGACTTGGCGTAGACTTCAACGGGCGTTTTTCCTTCAAAATACCAAAGGATCAAATCAACAAGATAGGTCAAGGTATTGATCGAAGGTGTCGTGTTAGGCGAGCGCCTCGCAACGGCTTCACCAACGGCGCGGGTTACGTAAATTTTTCCCAACGCCATGATCAGGTCACCGAGTTGTCCGGAGTTGGTGGCTTGCTTTGCCAGCAGGTACTTACGGCGAAAGCGTTGCGTATAACCGATAAATACATCAGCGCCGGATTTTTCTGCCTTGGCAAGAATATCATCGGCTTCTTCCAGACTAAGGACAAATGGTTTTTCAATCAGGACTGATTTTCCGAGTTCAACAGCAAGCGATGCCGGACCGTGGTGGTATTCTTCATCCGTAGAGACAATAACCGCACCAATACGTTCATTGCGTATCGCTTCTTCATAATCTTCCGTAGCCAGGTCGGCGCTGACATCAGAAGCAAGTTGATCCAGACGATCCTTCTTAATGTCGCAAACAGCCAGATAGTCCACCTGAGGAATCTGATGACAACACTGTGCCCGCAATCTACCAATACCACCCGCACCAATTACAGCGATTCCAGTTTCCTTCATCAGTCTGACTCCCTAATCCTTGCCTGTTCTATTTTGCCACTGATCTCGAGTTCATATTTTATCTATAAGAAATTCATTTGTCATTTAGGAAAAAATTGGGAAACGGTTTGCGTTGCGGATTCCTTGATTTAAACAAAGACCGTTTGAAAAATAGGAAGTCGAACGACTGATATTTGATGATAATTCCGTCGACGATCTGGATCATGCTCTTTCGTTTGCATCGGTTTTTGCCTGCCCAAAGAGGCGTATATCGAGTTTTGAGGGTTTGCTTGGATTCCTCCGCGACTCCTTAACCCGCGGACTTTTCTACTCCGAAATTCCCCGGATTTCGGAGTATTCGATCAGTGCAATCGATTGCATATTCTTGTATTTCAGGTTAAATATGAAGAGAGTTCGCACTCAGCCCGTGACCTTGAGCAACGGTCGTTCAATTGAAATGACTGGTCGTGGAAATCTATCAACCGTTAAGTCAACGCAAACCAGGTTATGCAGTCAAAACGTACGACACTAAAAGAAGTGGCAGCAGCGGCCAATGTTGATCCCTCAACGGTTTCGCGGGCGCTAAACCCTAAAACTCGGGGTTTGTATCGTGCCGAATTGATTTCGCGTATTGAGCAAATCGCCCGGGAACTCGGTTATCAGCCGAACGCAACGGCACGGGGGCTGAGGACCAATCGGTCGATGATGGTGGGGGTCTTGATCCCTGACATTACCAACCCGATATTTCCACCGATCGTGCGGGGGATTGAGGATGCCTTGGAGGCTCACGGTTACGCTGCAATCATCGCCAATGCAGATGCTGAGTATGATCGAGAGTCCAACCGTATCGACTGGCTCAGGTCACGCGGCATAGATGGATTGATTGTTGGAAGTGGCCATCTCAAAGATAATTCGATTATTCGGACCCACAAAGCCGGACTGCCTGTGGTTATGGTAAACCGGCGCGTGGAAGATCCCGATATTGCTTCCGTTGTCTCAGATGACCAATACGGAATCGAGCAAATTGTTCAACATGTTTATGATTTGAACCATAGATGTGTGGGATTCATTTCAGGTCCAAAACATCTGTCAACCGGGCGGGATCGTTATGAAGCGTTTCTCAAAGTCGCAAACAAGCTGAAACTCAAAAATTTTGAGACACTGATCGCCGAAGCCAGATATTACAATGAGAGTGAAGGAGCGAGATGCACCCGGGAATTGCTCGATCGGTCGAATCAATTCACAGCCATTATTTCTGCTAACGATCTCCTGGCAATTGGTGCCATTGCCTCTCTTAAAGAACGTGAAATAAAATGTCCGGAGGATATATCAGTAACTGGATTCAACGATATGCCTTTTGTTGATCGACTCAATCCGCCGCTTACCACTGTCAGGATTGAATCTTATAAAGCCGGGTACAGAGCTTCCGAGATTCTGCTCAGGCAAATCGAAGACACGGAAGCTAAGTTTGTTGCTGCCCGTGAAGTGCTGCCGGTTCAGCTTATTGTCAGAGGATCCACAGGCCCGGCTTAAGGTTATTCGTTTACCACGCCTGTTAATTCCAATCCCAGTATTCAATACCATGTTCCGCAAGTACCGCTAAATTGGGAGTACGAGAGGCCCAAAATTTTGCGGGAAAAAATTGAGATGTCAGAAGAAAGAAAATGGTGTCGATACCGAACCCTTAAATCAGCGAAAATCATCCGGAAAAACGAGAACCTTTCTCTGGACTGTACGCTGAGAAATCGTTCGGAATTTGGGGCACAAATTGCATTAGAAAGCCCGGTTGCAATTCCAAACGAAATGGAACTCCTGGTCGAGTCTGACGAATTATCGGCTGCATGCACCGTTGTTTGGCAGGACGGGAACCGGGTTGGGCTCTGCGCCTATTCGGGCTGGAAACCCGCCACAAAGACCAACAGGCTTTCTAAAGGGCAGCTGGAACCAGAACGCTACGTGATTTAGCAAGAAGAATTTTCCAACCGATCGATAGTGTTATAGATGCTGTCTGGCTGTCACGCGAGAGCTGGTATACGACCGGTAATTCTGCGTTTATAAGATCAAGTTACATAGACTGAAATTAAAAATTGTTCTATGGGCTGACTTATCACTATAGTTCATACAAATGATTACACTTCGCCAAATCAGATCATTCGTTGCGGTCTACGAAGAGGGATCTTTCACAAACGCAGCAGAGAGAGAAGCTGCCACACAGTCGGGTATTTCCCAGCACGTCAGCCAGATTGAAACAATTCTGGGTGTGTCACTGTTTGAGCGGGGATCGAGAAATGTCATCCCTACAGCGCCGGGCAAGCGGTTTTACAAAAGATGTGTTCTGGTCCTGCATGAATTGGAAGCTGCGGAGAATGAGGCGCGGTTGTCCCTCGGGTCTCTCAGTGGCAAATTGACGGTCGGTTTGGTACCCGCATTGGCGCGCCGGGTCCTAAGTACCGCACTGATTAAGCTCACGCGCGATAATCCTGAAATAGACGTGCGGATCGTCGAAGCCTACAGCGGCATGCTTACGGACATGGTACGGGCCGGTGAGCTTGACTTTGCAATTATTCCGGCCTTTGAAGGGGCGGAGGGACTAACCGTCAATCATTTCCTGAGGGATCGGGAAATGTTCGTTGCCGCAGCCGATTCGTCTCATCCGCACCTGGAACCAATTAGCCTGTCGACTGTTCAGGACGCCAAGATCGTTCTTCCCAGTTCGGTGGGTAACGTTCGACGGCAAACGCTTGATACCTATTTCAATCTCGTCGGAGCTAGATTTGAGACGATACTGGAGATCGATGGAATGATCGGCACGCTGGATTTTATTTCCCGTTCTGACTGGGTTTCCATTTTGCCTTCGGTTCTGCTGGCGGGTGATTTCGATGGCGGCAGGCTGTCGATCCGCCCCATCGAATTACCACCCCTGGATGTGGATTTTGTTCTCGTGCAGCCGACCCGAAAGTCTTTATCGCGCCAGGCCCATGTGTTTGCAAACTATCTCAGTGAATATGCGGTGACTCTGACGAATATTCATTTCGACAGACAGGAAGCTTAGTTGTTAGCTAAATGTACCGTTCTTGATAAGCGCGGCGATGGAATCTATCGTCAATTTAAGTGCGGCAACAGTTAGCAGTAGATAACACCAGAAATATAGTGCTTTTTGCGGAAGACGGTCGTGGAGAACTTTTCCGAGCCACACAGCCAGGGGAATAACCGGCAATAGCACCAGCGATTTCCAGATCAATCCGGGCCGCGCCAGATTAAGATAGAGATAGGGAACGGCTTTTATGAAGTTTCCCAGGGTAAAGAAAATAATCAATGATCCCGCGTAAACAGTCTTATCAAAGCCGCGCTGCAGCATGTATGCAATCACCGGCGGTCCGCCACCATGGGCGATAAAACTTGTAAAACCCGATACAGCGCCAGCCGTAAGTGCGAGTTCGGGGCGGCAGGGCATTTTTCGTGAGTTTGTGTGTTCTCGCGACAGGTACCAATGTGCGCAAAACAACAGGGTCAGAATACCCATGGTTGCGGCAACCAGATTGGGATTGACGATTACAAAGAACAGCGCACCCAGTCCTGTTCCGGCAAGTACACCCGGCCAAAGCCAGAATACATCTTTCTTCGACCATTCCGATTTGCGAAAGGCGCGAATTGCAAACATGTCCATGAATGTAAACATGGGCCCGAGTATAATAGCCGCTTCCAGAGGCGGCATCACCAGAGCCAGAACCGGGATACCGATCAGTGCGATGCCGCCACCGAATGCCGCCTTCGTCAAGGCGATGAGTCCAACGGCAAAATAACCCACAACGTAGAACCAGACATCTGTGGGAATAGCTAAATCAGTAAACATCGTTCATATCTTGGTGCAATTTCAGAAAATTAATTTCAAAACTGCTTCTATTGGTGAAAACTTAACAGTAGAATTGCAGCCGACTGGTCGTGGGGGTGTGGAATTAGGATTTCGACAACCGAGCTTCGACAGCGGATAGATATCAGGAAACAACCGGGTTCAAAAAGTACAAGGACAGCTTCTATGATCTTTCAGCAGCTATTTGATCCAAAATCAAGCACGTACACTTACATTATTGCCAGGGATGTTGGGAGAGAGGCCCTGATCATCGATCCGGTATTTGACCAGGTTGATACGTATATCGCCCATATCAAACGCTTGAACTTAAAATTGGTAAAAGCGCTGGATACCCATATTCATGCGGATCATGTTACGGGGCTTGGAGCTCTGCGCGACATAACAAAGTGCGTTACTGTTATGGGTGAAAAAAGCAGTGCTGAAGTGGTTTCGATGCGGGTCCGCGAGGATGAACAAATCAATATTGACGGCATCCATCTGAATACTATGTATACACCCGGTCATACGGACGACTCTTATAGTTACACTATGAATGGTCGGGTCTTCACCGGAGATGCCCTGTTGATCGGCGGAACGGGGAGAACCGATTTCCAAAATGGCGACCCCATGGCCGGGTATGATTCTCTGTTCAACAAAATACTCAAGCTCCCGGAAAATACCCTTGTCTATCCGGCCCATGATTACCATGGCAATACGGTGTCGACTATCGGGTTTGAAGTCAAAAACAATCCGCGATTGCAAGTCAGTAACGCCCAGGAATATGCTGACATCATGAACAATTTGAATCTACCCAATCCAAAAATGATGGATGTTGCTGTTCCCGCGAATCAGGCTCTGGGAAAATCGCTGGACAAGTTTTTGCGGCCCGGCGAGGCCCTGTCGGCCCAGGATGTTGAAAATGAATGCTCCCGGGAGAACATTGTCATGATTGATTTGCGTGAGAAATCCGAACGGGAGCGTGACGGCTGGATCCCTGATTCCCTGCACATTCCTTATGGCGAACTCGAAGAGCACGCGGCTAAGGGAGGGATACTCGAACGCATAATCAGAGATCATCCGGGTTGTGTCATATTTTATTGTGCGTACGGCGAAAGATCGGCGATGGCCATTGACACAGTCAGGGATCTTGCAGGCGCTGGCGGCCTCCGTCATCTCGCAGGCGGATTGGCTTCCTGGTCAAGAATGGGTGGAGAAATAAGATCTGGCTAGGGATTGATTATTCCCTGTCAGAGGTAACCGGGGGTGATACACAATCGTACCCTCCCCGGCGGAACCTTCAGATTTGATCAACGCATAATCAGAGTTTCTATATCGAGATGTGTGTTCAGGGTAACTGTCACCGGAGGTGCTTGAACTGCATTGCCAGTTACGGGAACTTTAGCTTTTTTCTGAGAGCTCGAACTCTTAGATGCAACTTTTTTAGGTTTGCTTTTCTTAGACGACTTTCCCTTGGACGCCTTTTTTACGTATGACTTTTTTCCTGATGATATTGGTGTCCCGCTTTTTTTGGCATAGGCTTTTAAACTTGTTTTTCCAACGACAGCAATATGCACCGGAGCGATTCCGGAGTTTTGAATTCCCAGTTGCTGGGCAGCTTTTAAAGACAAATCGATGATACGACCTTTGATAAAAGGACCACGATCATTGATCGTCACCACGATGGACCGGCCGGTTTTTTTATGTGTCACTTTGACCTTGCTACCAAATGGGAGTGTTTTGTGTGCAGCCGTCATTGCTTGCGGATTGAAATTCCCGCCGGAAGCAACTTTCTGAGGCTGCCAGTAATATGATGCTATTCCGCTTTGTGTATAAGCGGATGCATTTGAGGCCGTCAGAAATAGTAACGCAGTCATGGCAACAAATTTGCCCATGGCATACCATGAATTACTCATAAGAAATCCCCTTTGAACTGAGTACAATGTATTGGGTTTTGTTGGTGAAATTCTATTGGAAGGAAGTTTTGCTTCGGACTCTTGTATTCATTCATTCCTGTTTAAGGATGGAATGCAATACGGGTGCTAAGGCAACAATAAGGCAATATCAATGCACAGATTGTCGCAACTATTACTTCATCTAAATATGTTGCCTGCAGATTACATGTGCACTTTTATTCATTTGCTCTGAGTTGAGTGCGGTTTTGATCTGAGGATTGTCAAAATCTTCGGGCCATCGCATGGCATGCAAATTCGGAGGCCCGAAGATTAGTTGAAGGCAGAAGCAGTTTCTGGTGCACTCTGACCCGCACTTATCCTCGACCGATGTAAGGCATTTGCGTTGCCATAATGGTCATGAACTGGACATTGGCATCGAGTCCGAGACCGGCCATAAAAACCACCGCATTTGCAACATTCGACACATCCATGGTGGCTTCGACTCTGACTGTGCCGTCAGCTTGCGGCACACCTTTCTCCATGCGACGTGTGAGGGGTGTTGAGGCATTGCCAATATCGATCTGACTGCAGGCAATATTGTGTTCCCGGCCTTCAAGCGATGTTGATCGGGTCAACCCGGTAATGGCGTGTTTGGTTGCCGTATAAGGTGTCGAACCCGGTCTTGGAACATGTGCCGAGACGGATCCATTATTGATGATCCTGCCACCCTTTGGATCCTGACTCTTCATCATCCGGAATGCCGTCTGCGTGCAAAGGAATGTTCCCGTCAGATTGGTTTCAACAACTGAGTTCCATTGATCGAGCGTCAATTCTTCCAACCCGGTAAGAGGAACATTCACGCCTGCATTGTTAAACAGCACATCCAGCCGTCCGAACTTGTCAGCAACGGTCTGGAAAAGGTTTTTAATGGAATCCGGATCGCGCAAGTCCGTCGGCTGAGAAACCGCATTTTTCCCGAACTCGTTAGCCTGATCTATTGTTTCATCCAAAGTGTCTTTGTTTCGACCCGCAAGGACGACATGATAACCGGCCTGCAAGAGAGCGATCGAACTCGCTCTTCCAATACCCGCACCAGCACCGGTGACCACAGAAATTTTCTCTGATGTACTCATCTGATTCCTCCAGCTGGGTGTCCGAACAACCTTGTGAACTCGTTTTCGGATTGAAACTTTGAATGTGTTTATATGACCAACACTTAACCGAATAATCTTTTTGTGCAAGGTTTGGAAGTCGTTGGACAAATAAAATTTTGAAATTCACGAACCGTAATAGCGCGCAGCAGCTGCCATTACTTGAGTCAAGGATCCTTCAATAAATAGGCCTGAAATGCCGGATTCTTGCAATTGGCAAGGGCTGGTGTTACAAGTCAGGAATGAAACAGCGCATCACCCCACAAAATATTTTCCTTTGGATGTGCACCAGGTGTGAACATTGAACACTTGAAATACATATAATCCCAGATACCCAGAATGTGAGTTGCGATGAACAAATTACGATTGATATTTATTGCCATTTTGTATCTTGTAATCTCGAACAGTTCGACATTTGCGGCTTGTGGAAAGGTCACGATATCTGACATGAACTGGCCTTCCGCCTCATTCATGGCCAATGTAGACAAACTTATTTTGAAACATGGCTTTGGATGCGACGCGGAACTTATTCCCGGTGATACTGTCCCAACCGGAACGTCGATGACCGAAAAAGGTGAACCTGATATTGCGCCGGAGTTTTGGAGCAATAACTTTGTCGTGGCCCTTAAGCGGGGTGTCGACGAAAAACGATTGAGAATTGCGGGTAAATCGCTTTCCGATGGCGGTGAAGAAGGTTTTTGGGTACCCAAATATCTGGTCGATAAGACGCCGGAACTGGCGACGATCAAAGGTATCAAAAGTAACGCTAAACTGTTCAAGCATCCGGAAGATCCAAGCAAATCCGCTTTTGTCGGATGTCCGGCCGGTTGGGGATGTCAAATCAGCGGCGCAAACCTGTTCAAAGCGCTCAAGCTGAAAGACGCAGGGTTTGAAATCTTGGATTCCGGTTCGGCAGCAGGACTCGATGGTTCCATCGCGAAAGCTTATGAACGTAAGCAACCCTGGTTCGGCTACTACTGGGCGCCTACAGCTATTCTGGGAAAATACAATATGGTGAAAGTAGATTTTCAATCCGGCGTTGACGTGGAGCACTTTAGAAACTGTGTCGCCAAGGCTGATTGTCAGGATCCCAAACCCACTATGTTCCCACCATCGCCGGTCGAAACGATTACAACCGAGTCATTCGCCAAAAGATC
>JBPCWG010000169.1:0-5171 GCA_051009705.1 Methyloligellaceae bacterium
GCAACCCCCTTTTGCGGGTTTGATCGTGAAAATGATCTGAATCCGATCCGTGTCGAAAATGAAGATCCCGGGAATATCAGCAAATGCCGGATATTGCTTAAGCGGCGGTTATCTCCCGATAAACACATGGCTCAATATCGGGATATCCGTTCTTCAGCCCGGTCACCTCGAAACACATTAACCCTGATACCATTTGAGTCGTTAACTTTCCGGCTGTGTGCGGTTATTCCTGATAACAGGGGCCTGAGACACATTCCGGGATCCAAAACAAGACCGAGAGTGTGCCCCAAGTTAATTTGCAACAATTGCCGGGGTACGTCACACATCTGACACACATTTGGATAACCTACTTCAAAACCCCTCGGAATTGTTGCCACGACGTGGATTCTTGTGTCTTAAATAATCAATGAAGGGGCGAGTAATTAAAATAAATGGACACGATCTTAGAAATTATTCATAAATTCGCACAATAATTTACTTAGATTTGGGAAACTGCGAATCTCACAAGTCGAGAGTTGAAGAGATGTCTACAATATCATCCTGTCAAAACTGTTTTCGAAAAACATTTGGGGTGTTGTTTGTCAGTGGTCTGATTGCATGTGCGACACTGTTGTCGAGCTCCGATGCCCATGCCGATGCCGCCGCGAATTATATGAACAAGGTCAAAGTCGACCTGTTACGGGCGGCAAAAAGCGGTACCGCCGGCGCTTTCATGTCACCAATTCGGAAACATGCAGACATTCGGACAATTTCTCTATTTTCTCTGGGTTCCTATGCCAAGAAGCTGCCCAATTCCCGACGCTCCAACTATTATGCGGGCGTAGCCCAGTTTATGGCCCGGTATTTTTCCAGCCAGACCACTCAATATAATGTCGTCAAGGCGAGGGTGCTGCGTCCCAGCGTCCGGGAAGGGAATGACTATTTTGTCAATTCGGAAGTGTTTTTGAAGAACGGCCAGAAATACAATGTTCGCTGGCGACTCAAACGACGCAAATCCGGCTTCAAAATCGTTGATGTCCAGGTGCTTGGATTTTGGCTTACCCCGTTTCAGAGAAATCTGTTTCGGGATTACATCCAAAAACACAATGGCAATGTGAACGCACTGCTGATCGCTCTAAGCTATTAATTGCTCAATCCGAAAAATCCGTCAGCGTTCAAATCTTTTATATTTTATTCGTTTCGGTGTCAGAGCGTCTTCGCCCAAGCGTCGCTTCTTGTCGGCTTCGTAGGCTTCAAAATTACCTTCGAACCATTCAACGTGACTTTCACCTTCAAAACTCAGAATATGGGTGGCAATCCTGTCGAGGAAGAAACGGTCGTGACTGATGATCACGGCACATCCCGGGAAGTCCTCAAGAGCGGCTTCAAGAGCCGATAGGGTTTCCACATCGAGATCATTGGTCGGTTCGTCCAACAGCAGCAAGTTGCCTCCCTGCTTGAGCATTTTAGCCAGATGGACTCGATTGCGCTCGCCGCCGGAAAGCTGTCCGACTTTCTTTTGCTGATCACCACCTTTGAAATTGAACCAGCTTACATAGGCACGGGAAGCAATTTCCTGTTTTCCAAGACTGACCATGTCCAGTCCATCTGAAATTTCCTCCCACACGTTCTTGTCAGCGTCGAGGGTGGCACGGCTCTGGTCGACATAGCCCAGCTTAACCGTATTGCCGATCTTGATGGTGCCAGAGTCCGGCTCCTCCTGGCCTGTAATCATTCTGAACAGGGTTGTCTTACCGGCGCCATTCGCGCCGATGACCCCGACAATCCCACCCGGCGGCAGTCGAAAACTCAGATTATCAATTAACAGACGGTCACCAAATCCCTTGGTTATGGCATCGGCGTCAATCACCTGATCCCCGAGACGATCGCCGGCGGGAATAATAATCTGAGCCTGAGACACATCCTGATGGCCGGATTCCGCGAGAAGGCCTTCATAGGCTGAAATCCGGGCTTTCGATTTAGTCTGCCGTGCTCGCGCCGAGGCCTGTATCCATTCCAGCTCCCGAGCAAGGGTCCGGTTTCGGGCATCGTTCTCACGTCCTTCCTGGGCCAGGCGCTTCTGTTTTTGTTCGAGCCAGGACGAATAATTGCCTTCATAAGGTATGCCTTTGCCCCGATCCAGCTCAAGAATCCAACCGGTAATATTGTCCAGGAAATAACGATCATGCGTAATCAGCATCACGCATCCCGGATATTCCGATAAATAGTGCTGCAGCCAGGCGACGGTTTCCGCATCCAGATGGTTGGTCGGTTCGTCGAGCAGAAGCAGATCGGGCGCTGCAAGCAGCAGACGACAGATGGCCACACGGCGACACTCGCCTCCGGACAAATTTTCGACACTCGCACTGCCGTCTGGACAACGCAGGGCGTCCAGCGCCATTTCAATCTTGGAATCCAGGTCCCACAGGTCCTGGGCATCGATCTTGTCCTGGAGATTTGCCATCTCGTCTGCAGTGGATTCGTCGTAGTTCATGGCCAGCTCGTTATAGCGGTCGAGCATCTGCTTCTTGTCGGCGACACCTTCGAGAACATTTTCGAAAACAGTTTTTGTTTCATCCAGCTGCGGCTCCTGGGGCAGATAGCCAATTTTCACACCCTCCGCAGCCCAGGCTTCGCCGGTAAACTCCGTGTCTTCTCCAGCCATAATTCTGAGGAGGGTCGACTTACCTGCGCCATTGACTCCCACGACTCCAATTTTGGCTCCGGGAAAAAACGACAGCCGGATATTGCTCAGGACCTGCTTCCCGCCCGAATAGGTCTTGGAAACCTGGTCCATATGGTAGACAAACTGTTTTTTGTTCATTTCTATGGATTCGTCTTATGTTGCACCGCCAACAATAGCCTGAGAGCGAGGTCTACATGGCCCACGGGGTCATTTCAAGTTCAAGAATTTTGAAAGATGAGTTTTTAACGTTGTATTTCCCTATTTCAAAGAAGCTTCGAGAACAGGCAGGCGATCCCTCAGGAAATTAATGAGGCTGTCGGTGGATACAACGCCGAGTGGCTGGATTTCCTTGAGTCCCGTCATCAGACGCTCAAGGCTCAACCCGCGTATCAGTACAAAGCGAATTCGATTGTCCTGTGACAGACGATCCCGAAACCGTGTCTCCAGGGAATTGAAACCGTGATGATCCGGTGCGACGCCAATCAGGGGAATGCCGGCGCTGACAATGTGAGACATCATTTCCAGAGAATCCTCAGTACAGATAGCGGCTTCCGCGCTCTTGAAATAGTTCCACAAAATGTCCGGGTGCCGGTCAACGAACTCACAGAAACCCTCAATCATGGATGTTGTGTGCTGCAGTTGATGAATGGCAAGGGCGACAGATGACTCCGTATTTTCAAAACAGCCGACAACCCACCGGGTGCCCCATTCATCATGTACACGGGTCATGAATTCGAGAAGACGCATCCACTCATCCTCCCGGTATACAAACCTGTCAGTGTTGCCGCCGATCAGCATCATCGCCGTTTTCGGTGGCGAATGGTCCGAAAAGGCAGGCCTTATGGGAGATGCGCGGTCTTCCAGAAAAACATATTCGTTGGGAACGAAAAGGCACGGGTCAATCTGCGGGTGGGCCTCACATTGCTCGGGGCTAACGACGAGAGTAAATTTGTTGAGATCGATCACATCCCAAGAATTACAGTATATATTCGGAACACGGGCAACTTTGGCGATGATTTCATTGGCAAACATGGTGGACGATCCCGCCGACAGGATCAGCTCGGTTTTAGGAAGATATCTCGGGTTGATGTTGTAGCCGAGACGCAGCATTTGCTTTAAATTTATCACTTGATTGTCGTAGAGCTTCTTTAGAAGCCTTCGGGAAATGAAAGGATTCGCACGCACCGCCAGGCGATCGATTTTCACCGGGTGGATGTGGTCGAGGGCACGGGCAAGGCCACCGGTTTTCTGTGCACTTTCGAACGTCCCATCGGAAAGGATCAATAACCGAATACGTGACTGGTATCCCACATTCATGGATTTGCCCCGTTACTCAAACTCTTACCCCATCTCTACAGTTTTGGAAACTCGGGCTAGGCCAAGGCCCAATCCAGAAAATTAATGACCACCTGCATAGCGAAACTCCTTGAATTTGGCAAACGTCAACCACAATTGATGCTATTGTCGAGCCAGAAATATCAGCAGAAAAGACAACAGAACCGATGTCCCAACTTATTCCCAGAGAAAAACTGTTCGGCAATCCTGAGCGTGTGGGATTGCAGATTTCACCGGATGGCGAGACCCTGGCCTGGATCGCGCCCAAGGATGATGTCCTGAATGTATGGATGGCTCCACTGGAGTCTCCAGATAAGGCGACGCCGGTGACCGATGACCGTCACAGGGGCATCCGGTTTTACACCTGGTCAAAGGCCGGTGATGCCATTCTTTATTTTCAGGATCGGGATGGAGACGAAAACTGGCAAATGTTCCGCGTCACGGTTGCGGACCGGCAGGAAGCCAATTTGACACCTTATAAGGAGATCACCACGCGCCTGCACGGCTTGAGTTGGGATTTTCCCAATACGGCAGTGGTTGGCCTGAATGACCGGGACAAGAGCTGGCATGATGTCTATGCCATCGACCTGCAGACCGGCGAACGATCCTTACTGTTCGAAAACGACGGCGGCTTTGGAAATTTTCACGTCGACCGGCAGCTTAATCTGCGACTTGCGGAACGCTCCCTGGAAGAAGGGGGACGGCAGATTTTCCGTTTCACATCCGAAAGCCCGGAACTTGAAGAATCGGAGTATATCCGCGTTCCCCATGAAGATGATTTGACGACCGGCATTGCCGGTTTCACCGGTGATGGTGATGATTTCTACTGGCTGTCCTCACTAACGGGAGATAAGGCGGGTCTTTTTCTGAGAAATTTCGACAGTGGTGGAGACACCGTCATCGGTCGGCACGATAAGGCGAATGTCAGTCAGCTTCTCGTCCACCCCACTACTTTCAGGGTCGAAGCTTACGGCGCCAATCACATCCAGCTTGAGTGGGCCGTCGTTGATGAAAGCGTGGCTGCGGATTTCGATTTCCTGCAATCTGAACTGAGCGGCGAACTCCAAATTGTCAGCCGCAGCGCTCAAGATGATTTATGGATCGTCAACCGCGGTGTGGCGGAAGCACCAAACACAAACTATCTGTATCGAAAACATGAGAAGAAAATTGT
>JBPCWG010000170.1:0-3484 GCA_051009705.1 Methyloligellaceae bacterium
GCCCTCGATCCAAGGGGTCAGATTGCCATGTCCGCGACCGGGCTGATCGAAGCCTGATAGCGCAGTCATTAACAAAAGTGGAGGAACTCCCATGCCCAGTCCCACCGGATTCCCGGTTATTGCCCTCGAAGAACACTTTCTTGACGATGAAATTTCCGCGCACTTCGCCGGTAGCGATGTATTACGCCTGCCGCCAATTCAGGAACGCCTGATGGACACGGGCTCCCATCGCCTCGACGAAATGGATGCTGCCGGTATCGATATTCAGGTCCTCTCCCTCGGTGCACCTGGCACTCAGAAACTGCCCGCCGACAAGGCCGCCGACATCACCCGCGCCGCCAATGACCGGCTCTTCGAGAAAATTCAGAAAAATTCTGATCGGTTTGCCGGATTTGCCGCTCTGCCGACAACCGACCCGGACGCGGCACCAAATGAGCTTGACCGCGCGGTCAAGGATCTCGGTTTCAAGGGGGCCATGATCCACGGCCTCACCAACGGCGCTTTCATTGACGGCAAGGAGTTCTGGCCAATTTTTGAACGCGCAGAGGCGCTGGACGTGCCCATCTATCTCCACCCCGCCTTTCCCCACGCCCCGGTGGTCGACGCCTATTACCAGCCCTACGTGAAGGATTACCCCCTGTTCCCGACGGCAGCCTGGGGATTTGGTGTGGAAATCGGTACGGAAGCGATCCGCCTCGTTCTCAGCGGTGTGTTCGACGCCTATCCGAAACTGAAAATCATTCTCGGCCATCTGGGCGAGAGCCTCCCCTTTCTGCTCTGGCGGATCGATCACACGCTCTCACGCGCCGGCAATAATCCGGTGAAGTTCCGGGAGATTTTCTGCCGCAATTTCTGGCTCACAACGAGCGGTAATTTTTCTGATCCCGCACTTCTGTGCACCATTCAGGAACTGGGGGTAGATCGCATCCTGTTCGCCATCGACTGGCCGTTTGTCGTCAATACCGACGGTGTCGACTGGCTCGACAACACGTCGCTCTCCCGGGAAGACAAGGCCAAGATATTCCACAAGAATGCGGAACGGCTGTTGCGCATGTAGGGAAAATTATCCTGCAGTGGTCTCCAGTGCCACTTCCACCACGGTCAACGCGCCGCAGGCCATGTCCCAGCCGGAACTGTGACCGAGTTGGCCCAGCCTTGTGAGCGCTGGTTCAACTTCTTCTGAATCGGCCGCAAGCAGACCTATGAGAAAAGCGTGAAGGGTTTCATGCCCTTCTCCCTGCCCCGCGCATTGCAGATGTTGCAGGCTGATGGTGTGGGTGCGTGTTTGCCCTACTCCGAGTACGGCCGATGCCAGTTCATCAGCCGCCCTGTCATATCCCAGAGCCCGAAGGGCAATCAGGGAGCCACCGAGGAAATCGTCCCCCGATGGTGTCAAACCGGGTCCGAGGCCGATCAGGTTCAACATGTCTGCCGGTGGAGGAGGGACTGCCGCATCCTTTCGACAAACCTGTTGGAGCCAGAGTTTAAACGCCAGAACCGCCGGACTGGCAAGCTGCCGAAACGCTCTTTCGGTTGGCGCGGCAACGCTTTGCTTTTCCTGTCGCCGGTTGTACCCGCCATGCAGAACAATCATTCCTGTTGCAGGTGCGATACGAACCATCTCCTCTCGCGCCAGTTGCACGCGCCCGGTCACACCGGTTTCCGGTGAGAATTCAGGCCAGGCCGGCGGCGACCAGACCCCGGCCGTCGAGTCATTGATAACGAGATCTCTCCCCATCCGGGGTTCGGCTGCCTGTGTAAAAACCCGCACGTCTTCACCTTGCCGGATCCCAGCAACAACCGGGGTGTCAGCGGCATCTCTCGCGACCAGTACGTTCAACGGACCGGCACCGAGACTTTCCTCACCTATGCAGATCGTGGAATTTTCGGAGCTGAGATAAAAGCTTCGCTCGAACAGGGCGGCGACTTCAAACTCCGAATTCTGCCGCAGAACCGATGACGCGAATTTTCCCAGTACCGTGGCGGTCAGATGGCGTCTTTCTCCGCAACCTCTATTATTCCGTTGCGCGTACATGGGTACCGCTCTGCCCTTCCAGCGCCGGAATCGCATGGTTCAGGTCACCGATGATCGCATGCTTGCCGCCCCCCTCGATAAAGCGCAGGGCGGCTTCAACCTTGGGACCCATACTCCCTTCCGGGAACTGGCCTTCGGCCTGATATTGCCGGAGTTCCGCTACCGTCACATCATGCAGTGATTTTTCCTGGGCCGTGCCAAAATTAACAGCGACGTGCTCCACAGCCGTCAGTATAAGCAGTGTCTCGATACCGAGGACATTGGCCATCAGCGCCGAAGTAAAATCCTTGTCGATCACTGCCGGAACGCCCCGGCGCACGCCCTTTGCCCCGCGAATAACCGGTATACCGCCGCCGCCGCCGGCGATGACAATAGTGCCTCTCCGGGCCAGGGCCTGAACCAGGGAAATATCGCAAATATGCTGGGGATCCGGAGACGGAACCACATGCCGCCAACCGCGCCCGGAATCCTCTTTCATGGGCCAGCCCAGTTCCGCTTCGATCTCCCGCGCTTCTTCTTCACTGAAAAACGGTCCGATGGGCTTGCTCGGTTGCAGAAACGCCGGATCATCTTCCTTCACTTCGACCTGGGTCAGCAGGGCCGCCACGTGGCGATCATTGTCCGCCTCCCTCAGTGCATTTTCCATCGCCTGCATCAGCAGGTAGGCAATACCACCCTGGCTGTGGGCAACACAGATTTCAAGAGGCATGGGCACGACCTGGTGGCGCGACAGGGCCTGGCGCATCAGAATTTTTCCAACAACCGGACCATTGCCGTGTGTCACCACCAATTGCTCAACATTGAGCCCCAGGGGAAGAAGGGCTTCAGCCGCCTCGGCTGCGACTTCCTCCTGCTCAAGATGGGTGCCTTCGATCGTATCCGGATGCGTCGCATTTCCGCCTATCGCCACCAGCAGCCGTTGTGGAAGTTGCGACTTGTCCGTCATGTTCAATCCTTGTGGGACGAATCCCGAATGAGGGTGAAAGCTAATTCTGCCGCATCCGCATTTGAAGGTGCGACAACGACATCGGCGCGTTTGAGTTTATCGATCTGGCGGTCTCTTCCCTGGAAATCATCGTCGCCGCCACAGACCGAAGCGACAATGATCGTATCGTTTCTACCGCATTTTTCCAGTTGTTGCGCCAGATAGCCCGCGGGATCCCCATGGGCTCCAAAACCGAGAATTATATCCAGGAGCAGAACTTTTACCTGTGCATCCCCGAGTGCCGCCTCCAGGGCCGCGTCACGCACGGCCGGGTCGATCATTGGGTGCGGCCTGCCTTGGGTATATTCATCCGAGCCGAGATCAATCATGGCATGACCGTCAGCCTGTTTCAGGGCTGAGGCACCTGGCACCGGAACATTGGAGCTGACGGCACATTGATGCCGCAGAAAAATCAGTTGCGCCTCTGCGGCCAGTGTACCGCCGGAATAAAGACCTCGCACGAC
>JBPCWG010000171.1:0-3813 GCA_051009705.1 Methyloligellaceae bacterium
TACGAAGCCCTTCGCGCAAGCAAGTCCAGTGATGACTATTGGGCCAAGACGTCTCAGGAAAAATCAAAGTCACGGGCCCATAACTAGGAAGCCGGGCCCCTCGATTGCTGCGGATAGAAATGGGTTGTCGAGGCAAAATGTGAAGCCCACGATTGCGTACGGTTGTGGCCAGGATTAGGGTGGCCAGGCTAAGAGTGGCCAGACTTAGAGTGAACAGGGAAGGAAAGTTTGTGACGAAACAGGCGCTGGTGTTGTTGCCGGGTCTCGTTTGCGATGATGCGATCTGGATTAATCAGGTGCGGCATCTGGATGAAATCGCCGACATGACCATTCCTCCGCTCGTCGAATCGGACGAGATTTCCGCGCAGGCACGCCACGTGCTGGAAAACACGCCGGAGAATTTTGCCCTCGCCGGTTTTTCCATGGGCGGCTATGTGGCCCTTGAGATGCTCCGCCAGGCGCCTGAGCGCATTACGCGCCTGGCGCTTCTCGATACCACATCGCGACTGGACACGCCGGAGAAAACCGCCGGCCGGCAGCAGGCGATTCAATGGTGCGAAGACGGCCGGTTCCAGGATGTCATTAGGGACATGCTTGCGGTTCTCCTGCATCCATCCAGGCAAACATCTACTTTGGAGGATTTTGTCACCTGGATGGCCGACCGGGTCGGCTCCGATTGTTTTGTCCGCCGCCATAAAACCATCATGTCTCGACAGTCCTGTGTTGAGAGTTTACAAAGCTGCAAGGTTCCGGTTCGTGTTATTTGCGGTCGCCAGGATGCCATGACTTCGGTTGAAGAGCATAAAGAACTCGCAGCACTAGTCCCGGATGCACGCCTTTCGATAATCGAGGAATGCGGGCACATGACGCCGATTGAAACGCCCCATGCCACCAGCGCTCTGTTGCGCGACTGGCTCCTCTACAACTAGGCACGGGAAATGGAAGACATATTGGCAGCAGATATCGGTGGAACGTTTGTCGATGTCGTCCTCTATAACCGCCGCGAAGGTTCCGTCGAATTTCACAAGGGGTTCACGACGCCGCAAAACCTGATTGCCGGGGTTGAGAGCACAATTAAAAAGACCAGCCCTTCACTGGCGTCATTGCAGACATTTGTTCACGGAACAACTCTCGGGTTGAATACCTGCCTGCAGCTCAACGGCGCCAGAACCGCCATCCTGACAAACAGTAATTTCGAGGATGTTTTCGAAATGGGCCGGTATGCCCGGGATCGCGCCCATATGTATTCCCTGGTCTATGACACCCCACCCCTGCTGGTACCCAAAGTACTCCGCCGCGGTGTCAGTGGTCGATTGAACAGCACCGGAAATGTTCTGACGCCTCTTGATCAACAGGGTGTCCTGGAGACTGTCGGACAGCTGGTCTCGGAGTTCGAAATCGAGGCTCTGGCCATCTGTTTTTTGCATGCCTACAAGAATCCCGAGCATGAACAGCTGGCCCAGAAGATTGTCCGGGAAAAATTTCCGCAACTGGCGGTTTCCGTATCAAGCGATATCATACGCGAGTACAGGGAGTATGAACGCACATCGACCACGGTGCTGAACGCCTATATTCAACCGATCTTCGAAAACTATATCGATTCCCTGCAGAACTCCCTTGAGAGGCAGAAATTCACCGGCGATTTTTATGTCACCCGCTCCGGTGGCGGGGCGATGGGTGCGCTGGAGGCGAAAAAAACACCGGTACAGACGATTTACTCAGGTCCGGCCGGGGGACTGATCGGTGCCGAGCGGATCGGCAGGCTCCTGGGTGTCGACAAGCTCCTGACTTTTGATATGGGTGGAACCAGCACAGACTGTTGTGTTATCAATGAAGGTCGCACAGCGCTCAAATATGAATCTTCCATTGCCCGGATTCCATTTCTCATTCCAACCTTCGACCTTTCGACGATTGGAGCGGGAGGCGGCAGCATTGCGTCTGTCGAGGATGGAATTCTCCGTGTCGGTCCCCGATCAGCGGGAGCGGAACCGGGTCCCATCTGCTATGGGCGCGGCGGTGTTGAACCGACGATCACCGATTCACTTCTTGTTCTCGGACTCATCGAATCTGCTGCATTTCTCGGCGGTCAGTTCAGGCTCGATGTCGAATCGGCGCGCAGGGAACTGGGCGAAAAAATTGGCGCCCCCCTCAATCTCGACGCAACGGCTGCTGCCCGGGGTATCGTTGAAGTACTGGTCGCCAGAACCGTGAGTGCGATCCGGGAAATCACCGTCGAGCAGGGCCTTGATCCGCGGGAGTTTTCTCTTCTTGTCTTTGGCGGCGCCGGTCCCCTCATGGGGCCTCTTGTCGCCCGGGAGCTGGGTGTTCGCAATGTGATCGTACCCGGTATGCCCTCTGTATTTTCCGCCTGGGGGATGTTGCTGACGGATATCATTGAAGAACAAACCCAGACAATCGCCGAACTTTTGGATGAAAAGAGCTGGGCCGGTATCAGGCAACGCTGCGCGCCGGATCGAGAGAAGTCTGCAAGTTCAGAACCTGGGAATCGCAGCCAGGCTGCGCGGCGGGAATTTTCCCTGGCGATGCGTTATTTCGGGCAGGAACATAATCTCTACATTCCTTTTACACTTTCCGATGACTATGAAAACCTGCGTCCCCGCTTTGACGCATTGCACGAGCAGCGATACGGACACGCCATGGGGGATCCCGTTGAGATCGTTCATTTGCGGATCCAGTCGATTACAGAGGCCAACCCTCCGGACATTCGCCCCCTGTCCGGGATCCGCACCCGGGAACTCGTGCCCGGAGCGACCCGCGGCGCCTATTGCTTCGATACGCGTCGGTTTGTGACCTACGATGTCTATCTGAGGACGGATCTTGTGCCAGGGGATCAAATTTCCGGCCCGGCCATTGTACAGGAAGAAACAACGTCGTCGATCGTGCTTTCCCATCAATATGCGCAAGTCAATGCCTACGGTCATATCGTAATTTCCGGGAATGAGGATCAGCTTGCATGACGGCAACGACCAAAATCGATCCGGCAACCGTCGAGGTTATCCGGCACTATTTCGTTTCCGCCGCGACGGAGATGGAACGGACCCTTGTGCGCACCGCATATACGACCATCATCTATGAGATCAACGATTTCGGAATTTCACTCTTTGACAGGAATTTCAATCTGATCGCGGACTCCACGGGTCTTCCCCTGTTCCTCGGTGCCAATGAATTTGCCATTCGTAAATCTCTGGAGCATACCCGAAGCGACCCCCTGGAACCCGGAGATGTGCTGTTCATGAACGTGCCCTACTGGACGGGAGCCCATTCCAACGATGGGGTGCTCATCGCTCCGGCTTTCGTCGATGGCGAAATAGTCGCCTATGGGGTCATTCGCGCGCACTGGACGGATATTGGCGGCAAAGATCCCGGCTATAATCTCGACACGCGCTCCATCCATCAGGAAGGTCTGATGATTCCCGGAGAGAAAATCGTTCGGCGCGGCGAACCAAACGCCGAGCTTTTGCGTGTTCTGCAGGCGAACTCCCGTTCACCGGTCACGCTCCTGGGGGATTTCAATGCCGAGGTGGCCGCCCTTCGTGTGGGGACAAGGCGGATCGTCGAACTCAATGAAAAATATGGCGTCGAAACCGTACAGGCGGCGGTGGACCGGGTCATGGAACTCGGAGAAGCACAGGCGCGCAAAGCCACACAGGCGCTTCCCGACGGGGAATGGGAAGCGGAAAACTGGATCGACAATGACGGCATCACCGACGAACTGATCCGAGTGCATGTGAAAGTCACCAAGAACTCGGATGCGATGGAATTTGATTTCTCAGGCTCCAGCGATGCCGTGGC
>JBPCWG010000172.1:0-5255 GCA_051009705.1 Methyloligellaceae bacterium
TGGCTGACGCGTTTGACCAATGGGAATCCCGACAGTCCATGATCCGGCGAACGCGTGAGGACCCTGACTATCGCCTGTGCATAAATACGGGATGCCAGCCCCTTTAAGAACCAAAGCGAGAGGAAAATATATGCGGCGATGGCGAGTCTCACCTGGTTTTTGAATTCTTCAAGCTGTCTTTCATCCCATTCCATAAAATCAGGATAAATTTGTTCAATAAACACCGGTAGCGTTTTTGCCGCAAACAATGGCAAGGATAAAAGGACAGTTAGAAATACAAGACCGACATAACGCCAGCCCGCCATTCGACGAATTTGAGCCAGAGTCTGGATGTCAAAGTAAGATCGCCATTTGTCAAACAAGGCACAATGAACGAAGGCCAACGGCAAAAAGTTGAGAAGATAGAGCGCCAGAATTGTCGCAACAATTCCTGTGGCAGGTCCCACCCAGGCTTGCTCATAGCCCTTGTTGAATGAGTTCTCCCAACCTGCCCACCAGGAAAATAACCAAAGCAGGGTAAATGGTAGCGTACCCACAATCAGCACGAAATAAGTTCTCAATCCGATTACTGAATTGCGTTTAATCCCACCTAGAATTCGAGGCCAGTATCGAGATGTAGAAGGCTCATTCCGGGAACCCAGAATCCAGTTCAGGGAATGCCCTCGAGACATTATTTCTACGTCTTCAACAAATTCAAATCCCTGTCTGAATATCGTTCGAATAACACGTTGACGGCAATTCTGACTGAACCAGCCCAGTACAAGTATCGCAGAAACCGGTGTCAGGCACATCAAAATTCCGATAAGCATTGCAATAACGCGCTTCAACAGACGGCCTGCCAACTGGAAATATGAATTATTTTGCGACACTGGTTCTGGCAAAAACTCTGTTGCGTGTTGGCTCATGACCAAATTACTTCTATGGCAGATGCTTCAGCTTGCGGTGTCCTGAGACCCATTAAACCACCCACAGTGGCGGCAATCCTGATTTGATCAACAGGTTTATCCAAAGTTTTGTTTCTGCCTATACCCGGGCCAAATATCAGAGCCCAGATCTCATGTGCCGATCTGGAATTGAAATGATGTTGAAACGGCACTCCCATGAGCGGATTAGCATCTCTTCCGCAATCCGGGACGATGACAAAAATTGTGTTGTTCCTCATCAGCGGATGTGCATCAACAGCGGTAGCCAGCTGTTTTAGGCCTTCGTCAATCACGGAGATTGCTCGCGTATAGTGACTGGCATTTCCCCAATGCACGTAATCGGGATCCTGATAATTGATCATCATCAGTTGCGGTTGAAGTTCATTCAGAGCCCTAAGCGCCAGTTCCGTCAACAACCGATCTCCGCGGGGATTGACGAACCCTGACTCGCCAAAATATCGGCGCCACCGTTCCCAAAATTTACTTAGCTCCGGGGTTTCCAACAGCGTATGGTCCCTGGGAGTCTTGGCCCGGAGTTCGGCTAACTGTTTTTTGGCGGCAATGATTTCCTTGTCTGTCCCCGCGCTGCGTTCGATCTTTCTCTTTAACCAGTAGAGCTTGAACCGGTGCAGGCTCAGCACCTGGGCGCGGTAATCAACCCCGAAGTGTCCATGCACCCCAAAGCTGAAAAATTCTTCCTGGGGCCGATCTTCCCCATTTATCAGCAAGGCACGGTGGGCCGGGACATCGAACGCTTTTCTGAAATACTCAAACAATGTCGGTTGTGTCGGTTCGAGATTTCCACTGAGGAAACGGGACTCGACCAGCCGATAAGAGAGATATCGACCGGTAAGAAGATTCAAGGTTCCTTCGGCGTGGCTCGTATCAACACCGTCCAGTTGCGATATTCTAAGATCCGGAATTAGGACACCGCGCTTGGTCAGGACATTGAGCAGAAAAGGCGCGTATGTCGTCTTGGAAACAATGGTTTCTCTTCTTCGGACACCGCCGCCAAATCTCACAATGATGACATTGGGTCCTTTGTAGGACCGTTTGGCCTGGGCCGGTGTTGGCGACAGCGATAATTTAGTTGCTGCTATCGAAGCAATCAGGCCACCCGATAATTCTCGGCGTCCAATCAGCATTGGGAACCTCGTAAATATCTCCGTTAACGTTGCAACCCCTTTTGAAAATTCCTAATCGCCTGCTTGAATGAAATCCTCAAATTTCTTCCCCAAACAAAAGCAAACAGCCATCGAGATCTTTGACATGAAATTCACGCATTCCATAGGGTTGGTCAAATGGCTGACGTACCCGACTTTCCGGCAATTCGGACAGACGAGGCGCAAGATCCTTGTAAAGTCCGTCCAGATTTTTTACCCAGAGATAGACAGAAATGTGATGACGGGTTGCATTCAATGAAGCCTCATCTTCGGCACGAACAAGATGGAGTACGGCGTCTCCTTGGCCAATTATTGCAAAGCTCTTGTCATCTGATATGAAGCGGCAGTCGAAATCCAGAGTACTGCAATAAAAGTCGGCACTTAGACGCACATCTCTCACAGGAACGATACAAACAGCATCTTCAATTACGGGTTTGTCAGACACGATAAATTTCCAGGAAGTAAGCTAAATCAGGACTATATCCCAATGGCAGCACTTGAGTGGAGAATGTAATTGAAAATTCCGATCATTTTGTGATCGCGAGACCACTGAATTCACAGATCATCAATCATGCTCCCGGTGATCTTGCCTTTTCTATCAATCCAGATCCCAGATCGAATGCCATCTTCATTGCGGATTAATATCCACCAAATTCAATTCTGGGTAAATTTCGTTGCACCCTATTGAAAACAGATTATGATCCTTTTGATTTTAAAAATGGAACAAAACGCAAAAAACTGCGCACCGGTAAACCGGGTGCTTTTGAACCGTGCTGTGAGAAGGTATAAACATGTCAACAACCCCCATCGAACAACTTGGCGATCCCTACTACTACATAGCAGGTAATACTGCTGAAGCGGGATTCGAAACACCCCCGAACAAGCTCGGACAATCGACGAGAACCTGGGTCCGATCCCTCGGAGGCATGCAGAAAGAAGCCCTGGTCGTTTCCGCCGCGACGAATACGGCATGGCGTTTTGTGTGCGACGAAGGCACGCATCTCGGCGGCTTTAACAAGGCCCCCAATCCATTGACGTACCTCAGTGCCGGGATGATCGCATCCTATATGAACGAAATCACAGCCTTGGCCGCGCAACGTAACATTCAGCTGAACAATCTGGAACTCGTTCTCGATAATTTATATTATCGGGAAGGTGATTTTCGTAAGGGAACGATGCAAAGCGGTGTTCTACCACCGGAACTGGAAGTTAAATGTGACGCGAATTGCGACCCGCAAACCTTGACCACGCTTCTTTTCGAAGCCGTATCGGCCTCACCTCTGAACGGGTTGGCCAGCGGTATCCATCCGAGCTTGTTCAATCTCGTCCACAATCAGCAAGAGCTGATGCCCGCAGAAGTGGGCCATCTGGACGCCACCCCATTCCCGGATCCCGGCGACCGGTTCCCGGGCCTAAAGCGGAAAGAGAACTCAGGTGCAGTTCCTGATCTAATTCTCGGGCTTGTCGATGAAGATGCCGCACGCAAAGCATTGGAAGAAAATCCGCCACAACTCAGAAAACTTGATGGAGACAAGGTCCTTTTGCATATGCATACGAAATGCAAATTGCGACCCGATGGCGTCAAAGAAATATTCAAGGAACAACAGGCGCCAGCGGCCCCGACCTGGCAATTTTTATCGGATGAGTCGGAGATATTCGGTGGACTAGGGCGAGCGCCCGATGCCGCGAGCCTCATTTCGGCTGGTATTGGCTTATGCTTCATGACCCAGATGGGACGCTTTTCACACATGGGCAAACTACCACTCAATAGTTACCGCATCATTCAAGACATCCATTTCTCAGCAGGTGGAGCTTCCGGAGGTACGGGCCAAGTTGGTGTAGCAGAACCCGTTGAAACTCATGTCTATCTGGATACGGATTGTTCCGATGACGATGCTCAGAAAATTCTCGGTGTCGGAGAGCGTACCTGTTTCCTGCATGCTTTCTGCCGAGCGGATGTCAAAGTCAAAGTCAGGCAGTCAAATGCGGCAAAAGCTGCTTAAGCCGGACGAAAGGAAATCTATGAACCAGAAATCCATGCAGAACTTTCACGAACGAATGGAAGTCCGTGAGCTCGTTGAAAAATGGGTTATGTATCGGGATGCCGCCGACTGGGAAAAGTTTCGAACCGTGTGGACAGATGACGGACGCATGATGGCGACTTGGTTTTGGGGGCCGGCCGAGGAATTTATTAAAGTCAGTATCGAAGGGTTCAACCGCGGGATCTACATTCTCCACTTTCTTGGAGGGTCTGTCATCGAAATCGAAGGAGACCGGGCGGTTGCCCAGACCAAGATGACAATTTCCCAGCGCGGAGACGTTCATGGCGTCCCATGCGATATCGTATGTACGGGCAGGTTTTATGACCTGATCGAGCGACGTGATGACAATTGGGGCGTCGTCCTGCGGCAGCCAATCTACGAACGTGATCGGATGACCCCGTTATATCCGACCAATTCCCTGGAACTGGATCCTGCAATCCTCTCACAATACCCTGATGGCTATCAGCATCTTGCCTATTTTCAGCAAGGATTGGGGTACGATGTGAAACGGGATATGCCCGGTTTGACCGGCGACACTGTTAAAGCGCTCTATGCGCAGGGCGCTGCGTGGCTCAGGGGAGAACCGGATATGTGGAACCGCTAACCCGGGCGTAATTCATTCAGGAGCCGCCGCAATCAAATTTCTATATCGACGACCGTGACATTTTTCGCAAACGGCAGGAGCAGTTTCAAAACTTCTTTGTGAGCGGGATGCGGACCGTAGCCTGCCAGGGCTTCCTTGTCTTCCAAGGTGACAACAGCCGCATGGGTTACACCGGGAGCTCGATTGGTAAAATTGGCGCCGAGCTTGACATCCAGTACACCGGGAATTTGACCCTTCAATCCGGCAATACCGTCAAGCAGCTCTTGGGCTACCTGCTCGGACTGACCCTCATTGGCTTCAATAAAAACAATATGCTCTATAGTCACAAACGTCCCTTTCACTGCTGGTCTGGAATTTCTTGTCTCATTGATTATTAGGGAAAATATGTTTCGCTACAGTAGTCAATTCAAAGAATTTTATGCGGGGATAAAACAAAAGGAGATGCTGTTGCAGCATCTCCTTTTACATGATCGGGTGTTTTGATATTCCGACTATCACTCAATAAAGTCCAGGAAGTCGATCC
>JBPCWG010000173.1:0-4977 GCA_051009705.1 Methyloligellaceae bacterium
TTCAAAACCGTTGGTTATTCCAAAGCAGCTGGTAAACTCCCGCTATGATAAAAATAACCCCTTCCATCATTATTGATGAGAGTGAAATTGAAGAGCACTTTATTCGCGCTTCTGGCCCCGGCGGGCAGAAGGTGAACAAGACGGAAAGTTCCGTACAATTGCGTTTTGATGCCCGACACTGCTCCACTCTGCCCTATGCGGTATTTCTACGACTTAAAACACTGGCGGGCAGGCGCATGACACGGGATGGCGTCATCGTGATTTCAGCCAACCGGTTCCGCACCCAGGGGAAGAATCGCAGTGATGCATTGGACCGATTAATTGCGATGATCCGTGAAGCATCAGTACCGCCGAAATACCGGCGACCAACGAAACCATCGAGGGCTGCGAAGCAGCGCCGACTCGACAGAAAACGCCATCAAAGCGATATAAAGAAAGGGAGACGCAAGATAATTCGCGGTGACTAACCGCAACTCAGGTCTGAGCAGTCAGGCCGATCACTGTTCGTTGGTTTGGGGATGCGACAGGTACGTCTCGCGATTTGCAAATGGTCAGTAGCTGTGCGAAAGATCAAAAAGTAATGATTGGATCTCGAGATGGCAATTAGCAAATCAAAATCCAGGCCTATAACCGTAGAAGGCATTGATTATCGATGGGCACTCTTTGAAAATAGCGGATGGAATGATCTCACGGTTCAATCAGCCAGCGGCAATGGAAAGAAACTGACCGTTCAAATTGAATGGAATCCTGACAATGTGTCCCCGCTTCCATACAATCCTGTAAAACCATCTTTCGTCGAAATGGCTATCAAATTTGGTCTGGAAAATGGATGGAATCCGAATATCGAAGGAAAGCCATTTGAATGCCGTTTTACTGAAAGCGCATTTTCGACCAGACGCGCGGAACATTGATGCTCTCCGACAGGTCATAAAATAGTCGAAGTCTTGAATCGGCTCCGATCCATTCGGATGTTTCACCAAATCCAATGAGATCAGGAGCACTTAGTCTGAACTGATCTATCAAAATTTCGCTGATCCCACGCCACGGCTTACCTGGACCGCCCCCTGGGTGAAGGAAGATAGTTGGATCAGATAATTTGAGACAAAATGGCGTCATGCAGCAGTCGAGCGTTTTTAATTCTCTGTTTCAGAGGTAAATTGCCAAATCGGATGTACTCCGCAGCATGAAGAGATATATAAATATTAGCCCAGTTGCGTGCTTCTGTTTTTGACAAACCCAATTCCTCGAACAGGCCGCCAAAAATTCTTTGCCGTTCTCTTTCTTCACCATTCATTCGTTCCAGGAGTTCTCCATTCGAATGCGCCCACAATCGAATGGCTGCGGATTGGCCGGAGTCGACCATCTGAACGATGTTAACGAAAATCGAGAAAAGTATGTCCTCAGGAGTACTGGATCTCAGTTGGGCTTTTTCATAAGCTCTTCTTATATCGTGGAGATCAAACCAGTGATCGATCAATCGATCGTACAGCTCATTGCGATCGGAAAAGTGATAGTAAAATGTATTCCTGGAAACACCGATTTCAGAGGATAGTCTCTGGATTGTTACGTTGAATACGGATCCTTCCCCAAGAATTTCCCAGGCCGTATCGATCCAGAGTTGAGCCCCTGGCCGTTTTGCACTTTTGCCAGATTTGAATTTTGAGCCAACTATGGTTTCATCTTTAGAAGTTGAAATATTTACCACCGACTTAAATTCCCAACATTTTCCGGCAACGCTTTCGTGACACGTTACCATGACAGAAATTCCGTAATTCAGGAGGCAATGACGTCTTTCTTCCAGAATTCAGGTTAATTGACATTATTACATACCTGTAATAAAAAATACTCAAAATTGCAATGTTGACCTAAACTCCAGAATTGTGAACCCGGGAGGAATTTATGTTCACACAATACATTCGAATTTTTCTTGCTGGCGCCATAGCGTTTGTGATTTTCCACAATTCGCCCGCAAGTGCCCAAAGCGACAAAATATACAGGCTTGAAGCCGGAGGGGCCGGAACCACGGCGCATGTGTTCGCAACCGTGACGACGGGTATCTGGTCCAACAAACTCAATGCGAGATTTCAAATTAACGATGGACAGACGGCAACCCGCTCTGCCCTGAAGCTAGCCCGTGGTCAGATTGACATGATGGGTGTCCCGCCAATTGCCTATGCCTTCATGAAGAAGGGAGCAAAAATGTACAAGCGGGTGAAAGAAGATGCTATCAAGGTCGCGCCGAATATTCGTTCGCTGCTGGGTTTCTCCAACGCCGCTGCTCATTATATCGTCTGGGCGGATTCCGGGATTAAGACATTTGCCGACCTGAAAGGGAAACGTGTCTTTACCGGACCGCCATCCGGAGCCGCCTCGGTTCAGGCTGAAAACGCCATACGAATTGCCTCGGGACTGGAGCCGAAAAAAGATTATACCGCTGTCCGACTTCCTTGGGGCGGAGGACTACAGGCCATGCAGGACGGCAAGCTGGATGTTTTTGTTCGTCCGATCGGGGTTGGCGCGGCCGTCATCGATACTCTGGGAGCAAAACGGCAATTTCGATTGCTGGATCTGGCAGGAGCTTCAGATTCGGAAAAATTCAAAAAATTTATCTCGGCGCCCGGCCGCACCAGAGCCACTATCCCGGCGAAAACTTATAAAGGCCAGGTCAACGAATCCGACGTGACCACCAATGGGGCCGATTGGATGTTTATCGTCAACAAGTCCATGGACGAAGACACGGCTTACAAATTTACGAAAACAATGTGGGAGAATGTTGATCAACTGCACGCGTCCGCGGTTGTTCTTAAACCGATCAGCATCAAAAATCCTTTTGTCGGTGTCATTGCACCACTGCACCCGGGGGCGGCAAAATACTACCGGGAAATAGGAGTCGAAATCCCGAAACGACTTCAGCCGCCGAGCTAAACAATTTGCTTCACGCCCGGATGTCTTTGCTTCACGCCTGGATGTCCACGAGGCATTCGGGCATGACTTGGCGGAAGGAAAACCCTCGGGATGTTGCCGGGGTTGGTGATAAAGGATTTGGGGCGGGTTCGTCATGAGCCAACTAGACCGTGAACGCGATCAGGCATTAAATCCAATACAAATTGGAATTTTGACCGTTGGTTTTCTGATGGCGATCATCGGCATTACCAATTCCATGCCAACTTATGGTTTTCTACCCAAACTGGGACCTTATCCAAGCGTCATAATTCGCCCACTCATTCTCGCAGCCTCGATTTTTATTGTAATTGCCAGCAATCCATTTTCGCGATCAGTCGCAGAAAGATGGCCTGAATTCAAATGGGCGGGGTATATTGCTGATGTTGCCCTTGTGGCTCTCGGATGGTTTGTGCTGTGGGCCTATTATTCCGAGCTGACAATAATCGAGGAAGAAGGGTTTATTGATTTTACCCTGTTTCATGCGGTGGTGTCCCTACTCGGATGCTTCGTCTTTATTGTTTTATGCTGGAAAATCTGGGGTGCCCCACTGGCCATCGTCGGCATTGCCAGCCTTGTCTATTTGTTCACGGGTGAATACTGGCCCTGGATATTCGAGACGTCCCCCCTCAATTACATTGATTTTCTCAATTCTTCAGAGGACATCTGGTTCAATCTGAATGATGGTGTTCTCGGTACATTGATGGGTATTCTGATTTTTACGGTTTTCCCGTTCATTCTCCTGGGCACCATGCTTGAGCAGACCGGGGGCGGGCGCTCGATGATCAAGTTCGCGGTCCAACTGACGAAGAACTTTCGCGGGGGAGCCGCCCACGCGGCGATTCTGGCGTCGGGGCTCTTTGGCACAATGTCCGGCGGTGCCGTCACCAATGTCGTAGCGACCGGCGTCATTACCATTCCCATGATTAAACGCCGTGGCTTCAGTCCGGCATTTGCCGGGGGGGTCGAGGCGACCGCTTCCAGTGCAGGTCAGATCATGCCACCGATAATGGGCGCAGCAGCACTCGTGATGTCCGATCTGACGGGTATCAGCTATCTGACAATTATAGTCGCTGCTTTGATTCCGGCACTTGCCTACTACAGTAGTCTTTTCACAAGTGTTCTGTTTGAGGCCCGCAGACTCAATGTTGAAGAATCTCTTGAGGATCTGGAATCTGACGAGTTTAGAATTGAGGTCCAGGACTATGTCAACCTGATCATGGTCATCGCACCGATCTTCATTGTCGTTTATTCCCTGATCATCGGCCTTTCACCAGCCGGGGCAGGCATGTCGGCCCTGTTCGCGCTTATTCCCCTCAGTTTTTTCAACCCTCTCATTCGAAACGACCCGCGCATAATTTTACATGCACTGGCACGGGGCGGAACAAATTTTGCCCAACTGCTCATGGCCATAAGCGTAGTCGGCATAATTGTCGGCGTTCTCGGAGCCACCGGGCTTCCCCAGGATTTCGCCTTGCTGCTGGGAAAAACCGCAGGTGGAGCCGGATTGTTTGTCACCTTGATTGTTGCAGCTGTGGCAGCGCTTATGCTGGGTATGGGGATGCCGACCCTGCCGGCCTATCTGACCATTGTTTTAATACTCGGTCCGGCCATGCAAACCCTGGGACTTTCCGTTTTGGCGGCGCATTTGTTCGTATTTTACTATGGTGTTGCCTCATCAATTACCCCTCCGGTTGCCGTTGCCGCCTATGCCGCCGCTTCGATCGCCGGTGGAGCTCCTTTCAAAACCGCACTGATGGCCATGCGTATCGGGCTCGCTAAATTTGCCGTGCCGTTTATTTTTGCGTTTTATCCTGTTTTGCTTATCGTTCCGGAGGCCTTTAACTCGGGAGCTTCATTCACCTGGTTTGATTTTATCTCGGCTCTGTTCAGATTAATTTTGTTTATCTATATTATTTCAAGCATCGTCATTGCGTTCGATCGCAGACGTCTGCCAGTCTGGGAAATGTTGACGCGAATTTTACTGGCCCTGGGAATTATGAGCCTGGATCCGCTGATCCATTCGGTCGCCGTGCT
>JBPCWG010000174.1:0-7931 GCA_051009705.1 Methyloligellaceae bacterium
GACGGCGACCATATCGATGTCCCCGTCGATCTGTCCGGCTTCGACAAAGGATTGGGGATCGTTCTTATCGCGAGATGTACTCCTGAGATGGGCAAAGAAAATTTTTTCACCAAACCGACGAGCCATCTCCGGTAGATCATTGTCCGCCCTCACGCCAAATGTCCCGACACACAGGGTTAATCCGTTCGACGGTGACGGGACTGCGGAGAATATCCATTCCAAATCATCCGGCGTCGATACAATGCGTGGCAGCCCCAGGAGCGGCCGGGGCGGATCGTCCGGATGAATTCCGAGCTTTACATTCAGCTTCTCCGCCACGGGCAGAACCTGCTGTAAAAACCATTTAAGGTTTTCACGATATGCGTCCTTGTCGAATAGGTTGAACTCCGCCAGTTTTTCTTTAAACAGGTCAAGATTTGCAGACCCCCCAGGCGATCCCGGTAGTCCGGCTGTCAGCGTCGTGGCGACCTCGTCTCGTTCTTCAGGAGACAAGTCCCTGTAGATAAGCCCGGCTTTTTCCAGTGTCTCAGAATCGTAGTCCACTTCGGCCCCATCGCGTTCGAGAATATATACATCGAAAGCAGCGAAGGTTGGGTTGTCAAAGCGCAGTGAACGTGCTCCCGACGGCAACATGTAGTCCAGATCGGTCCGGGTCCAGTAGATGGCCGGCATGAAATTGTAGCAGATCGTGTCAATGCCAGCCGCAGCAAGATTGCGCATTGTCTCGATCCAAATCTCCGTATAGCGTTCTCGATCCGGATGGCCCAGCTTGATGGCATCATGAGGGTGGACGCTTTCGACAACGCTCCAACGGAGTTCAGAGCGTCCTTCAGGACTATCCTCAATTTGCCTTTTTCGCTTCTGAATTTCCTCGACTGTCCAGAGTTCACCGGGTTTTATATGATGAAGCGAAGTAACGATCTCCGTCGCACCGGCTTGCCGGATATCATCGAGGCTCACCGGATCGTCAGGACCAAACCAGCGCCACCCTTCTTTCATGTCTAGAATTCCTTGAAAGTATTGTTGTCGATAAAATCCCAATCGAGATCAATGCCCAGTCCAGGTTTCTGCGGTAATATTGCCTTTCCGTTTTCAATGGATATCGGTTCCGATAGGCCGACATCGAAGAGCTGGGAAGGAACCAGAAGTTCAAAATACTCACAATTCTTGATAGCGGCACAAACATGCAGATTAACCAGCTCCAGGGGATGAAATATTGCCGTGTGGATCTCGCATTGCATCCCGAAGCTTTCGCATAAATGTGCGGTTTTCATTGTGCCTGTTATGCCACCTGACCATGAAACGTCTGCACGAACCATATCGATCGCTCTTGTCGAAACATATTCGGCCAGGCTGTAAGGTCGTTTGTTCAATGTTTCACCCCCGACAATGGGTATGTCGAGAGCTCGCGTTAACTCCCGCAGGGCGGCGGGCGTTTCGTCATAGAGCGGTTCTTCAAGCCATTTGTAGTTGAGCTTCTCAAGTTCGCGGCCAAATCTGAGGCATTGTTCTGCGGTATAGGACCCAACAGGATCGCTCATCAGCGTAAAATCCGGTCCGACAGTTTCGCGACACAGGCGATGGGCTTCCAGACCAAAATCATAGTCGACGGGTGGATGAAGCTTGTACGCCGCCCAGCCTTTGGATTTCAACTCCCGCGCTTCTTCAGCGTATTTTTCAGGTGAGTCCAAGGTTAGGGAACTACCGTATACGGGAACTTTGTCCCGATAAGCCCCCAAATATTTGTAAAGCGGTAGACCCGCTTCCTCGGCAGCTATCAAGTAGCAGGCAATATCAAACGGTGAATAAGAATAGATTGGTGTAAAATGCCAGGTGCGATCGTATTTTCTAAAATCATGCCAGTGCAGTTCACGGTAATGCGGGTCGCGACCAAGAAAAAACGGCTTGAGAACATTTTCTGCCGTATATCCAATTCCCATGGCGTCCCGGCCGGCAAACCCGACAATATCCACAGAAAGACCTTCATCGGTTTCAAAAGTCAACACCAGAAACTCAAACTTAATCCCCGTGCCATCTTTCAAATTGTAGGCACTTTCTTCTACCGCATGTCGAACGGCACGGATTCTAATATCCGAGATTTTCATCTATTCAGCCGCCTGTTCTGTCCGGTTGTTGGCGGTGTGCTTGTGAACGATGTTGAGAGCGGCCTCTCTGAACATTGCGACCTCTGTCCCGGCCGTCGTCAAATTGTAACCCCGGTCGAACATGGCTTGCCAGTCGAAATCTCCATAGGGAATACAGCCAAGGAATTTGCCTGCGGCATGAATTCCATTTTCTGCCTGTTCGATCAGGTCAACAATTTCGGGATCGTTATACTGACCAAATTTATTCACACTGCAGGACAGGTCATTGGGTCCGATAAAAAACATGTCGACCCCCTCAACCCGACCCATCTCCTGAATATTTGCGACGGCTTCGGGCGTTTCAATTTGGCAGATGATAAACGTGTTGTCGTGTGCCGTTTCAACGTAATTCTTCGGGTCCATGCCATAATTTGTCGCGCGGATCATTCCCGGCGCCATGCCACGCCTGCCCCGCGGAGAGTAACGGCACATTTCAACTATGTTTTCGGCTTCGCGAGCCGTATTGACACCGGGAAACATCAGGCATTCCGCGCCCGTATCCAGCGCCTTCTTGACATAAGCTTCATCGGAATTCGGCACACGCAAGATAGATGTACAATTTGTTGCCGAAATCGATTGCAATTGCGAAGCAAGACCCTTGATGTCCCCATAGCCGTGCTCATGATCGATCAATATGAAGTCAAAACCTGCGATTGCGAGAATTTCAGATGTAATGGGGTTGTCCATGCTCGTCCAGCAGCCGAGGGCTTTCCCTCCGGAATTAAGAAGAGATTTGAGTTGATTATCTCGGTACATATTTCAACCCTTTCCATGTTTCGTTAATGTTGCCCGCAAGCTTTTTAGATTGTGGATATGGACGTGTTGTCCGACCCTAATTAGTTTTGATGCCGCACCAATGTGCTCGCCATATTTGTTGATTTTTTCGCCGGAAGAAATTTGCTGAAGAGCAAATTTGTGGCATATGGGGATATCATCACTGACATTGATAGTGACAATATCGTCTGGAAATCTAACCTGAACTGTCTCTCCGGATGTCAGTGGGCGCAATGCCGTGGCAATCTGATCAGCATTACTTAATTTGACAGCATCCCATTTTCTCATAAGGAAGCCCCCATGCGGGCGAACGCTTCTCCGCCTTCACCGATTTTTTCTCCCCAGGTCGTTTTTCCGGATGCAATATTGAGAACAACATCGAAAAGATCGTCCGAGGCCTGTTCAAGGCTTTTTTCGCCTTGAAAAACTTCCGCACACTTGTAATCCAGCTGATTGTGGAGACGTTGACAGGTTTCGGGATTGGCGCTGATCTTGATTGTCGGGACAATCGAATTTACGAAACTGTTTCCGACACCAGTAGAAAACAAAATGAGCTGTGTACCCGAAGCTGCAAACCCTGTTAAGGATTCCGGTGCATAGGCCGGAGCGTCCATCAGAAGTAAGCCGCTTTCAACAGGCCTCTGCGCCCAGTCCAGGAGATTCTGAATAGTTCTGGACCCACTTTTTGTAATATTGCCCAGAGATTTTTCTTCAATCGTCGAAAGCCCTGCAGCAATATTTGTCGGCCCCGGATTATTTCCCGTCAAGTCAATCCCGGACGAGATTGCAGCTTGCTCGCGCGATTCAACGGCATCTACTATCCGTTGACCCAGTTCCGGCGTTATCGCCCGCTTTGCCAGAAGGTGTTCAGCGCCAAGCCATTCTATGCTTTCTCCGATAATCGCACTTCCACCGGCATCAATGAGTTTATCTGAAACCAGCCCGAGAAGAGGGTTGGAAACTAGCCCGGAACTCGGATCTGACCGGCCGCATTCCATGGCAACATACAGCTCCGAAATATCTGCAGGCTCGCGATTGTAATTTCCTATCTCGTCCTGCAATCGTTTTGCCGCGGATATGCCACGTTCCGTCAAAATCTGTGCATCATGTCCACAGTCATCAAGCGTGATCAGCAAGACCGGTTTGCCCTGCTCTAAAATTTGCTTCAGAATTTTTTCACCGCGTACCGGATTTGCGCTTATCAGCAGCACGCCTCCGACATTGGGATTCAAAGCCAATCCGAGGAGCGCCCGTTCATGAGCTTCCCTTTCCATGCCGTAGGTGCCGGAGTCGTAGACATAATCTACCATCACGCAGTCTCCGATTTCTCCAGAAATCCTGCGGGCCGTCGGCCCGGTCAACCCGGTGACAGATAATACGAGCAGGTGATTGCGCACGCCTACTCGTCCGTCTGGCCGGCGAAAACCCTGAAAGCTATCTCCCGGATTTGTCATTCTGCGGCCGCATTGAGCTTCGCTGCTTTCTGACGTTTCCAGTCTGAATAAATCGGCCAGGCAAGCGCAGCAACAGAGATAGCAAGAAACGATGCGGCAAATGGTCGGGTAAACAGGGGTTCAATGCTTCCATCGGTGGACATCAATCCGGAACGTAGCTGAGCCTCGGCTATGGGAGACAAGACGAATCCGATTACAAACGGACCGAGGGGCATTTTCGTTCGCTCCATAATGAAACCGACCACGCCAAACAGCAACATGATCCAAACATCCCAGAAGCTGTTGCCGACAGCAAAAACACCGATAACGCAAAACATCATTATCGCCGCCAGCAGATAGGCGCGCGGAACGTAAAGCACCTTGGCTATATGCACGACAGCAAACATCATGATGCCGAACATGATAATGTTTCCGAGCAAATAGGCGGTGATGACGCCATAGGCGATCTCAGGATTCGTCGTGAAAAGCAAAGGACCGGGTTCGAGATTGTGTATAATCAGAGCCCCGATCAGTATGGCATCAACCACCGAACCAGGAATGCCCATGGTTATCAGCGGCACCAGTGCTCCACCAATTGAAGCATTGTTGGCTGTTTCCGCGGCTATGACCCCAGGTTCGTGACCGGTACCAAATTTTTCCGGAGTTTTCGAAGAATTTTTGGCCGCCGAATAAGACAGCATTGCCGCGATATTGGCTCCGATGCCCGGCAAAATACCGACCCAGGTGCCAATGACAGCAGATCGGAAAAAATTGACATTGTATTTTCGGATATCGCCGAATGATAACCACATACCGGTCCGTCCAACGTTGACAGCTGGAGGACGCGCATCAATCATGATGATATCTTTGAAGATCTGACTGACTGCGAAAGCCCCGATCAGAACCGGCATGAGTTTAAGCCCGCTTTCAAGAGCTTCTACTCCAAATGTCAGTCGCATCTGACCGATTGACGGATCGACTCCCGGGAGATGCACCATCATACCGAGACAAGCCGCGATCAGACCCTTGATCATGGATCCCTGGCTCAGGCTTGCGAGCATGACAAGGGCCATCAGAACCATGGTAAAATACTCCCAGGGTCCGAACGTTAGTGCCAGCCGCGCGAGAGGGGGAGAGAGCAGAGCTAAAAATACAAATGAAATGATCCCGCCAACAAAGGAAGACGTGATGCCCAGACCCAGCGCACGCTCGGATTTTCCGGCTTGCGACATCGGGTAACCATCGAAGGTTGTCATGATGGAAGCCGGTGTTCCCGGCATACGCAGCAATGTCGCAGCGATCTGGCTTCCTGATATGCCACCGACATACATTGCGACCAGCAGAGTTATTGCGTTCACGCTTTCCATAAAGAATGTGAGGGGCAAGGTGAGCGTGATCAGCATAGTTGTTGTCAAACCCGGAATTGAGCCAATCACAATTCCAGCAACAACACCGATGAATACCAATGTAATCGGCCACGGCTGCAATAGGTAGATTAATGAGTCGACAAATGGTTCCATTCAATCTCTCCGATCAGGGCAGATCGATGTAAAACATTTTGGTAAAAAGCAGAAAGCTCGAAACTGTTACCACCACCGAAAAAGCAATGACCCAAGGAAGTTGTTTCAGACTTCTGTGGGTCAACAAAAATCCCACGCCTGTGAGATAAATGATGCCGGCCGGAACAAACGAGAGGATGCCAAAATCCAGAACTCCGACAAAGACGACGGTCAGAAAAAATACTCCCGCAGAAATCCAGGGGCGCGGTATAACTTCCGGATTAGGATCAACTTTAGCCTCAAATGTTTTTAATCGCGGGATCGCGCGCGCCAGCATGATGAGACACAGGAAGGACATCACCACTGCCAGCCCCTGAGGCAGAGCCGCTGAACCCAAGGGTTCATATTCCGGTTCGGGTAAACTCAGGGAAGCGATATAGACGATTATGCTAAACACAATAAGCCCGATTGCCAGGGCGATCTCGTATTTGGGATTCACCTGATTTTGCATAACCAGACCTCGATTAAAATCCTGCCATGCCAAAGCCGGCATGGCAGGTCTCAGAGTAGATTATTTCTTTTTCTTTTTCTGGATTTTGTGCTGGGCAACGACTTGTTCCAGATTGGCCAGAACCTTGAGAGAATCCTCCATGGCAGCCGGCCCATCCGTCCAGTAAGGATCAAGGGAATTCTTGTTAAACCAGGAGCTGAGCTCCTCGCTCATGATGGCTTGTTTCAATACGCTTGCTAGTTTTGCAGTCGCTTCTTTGTCCATATCTTTTGGACCGAGCCACCAGTTGGGATTAGCCCAAGTGACGTTGTAACCAAGTTCCTTGGCCGTTGGAATGTCCGGGATAGATTTGATGCGGTTAGGACCGAAAAAGACCAGAGCCTTAATTCCATTTGGTTTGAATTTGAGGTAACCCTGAGCCGAAAATAGAGCGATGTCGGCATTTTTACCCAGTAATTTAGCCAGGCGGTCTGCACCACCTCCCGAGCCAATATATTTTGTCTGGAAACCGGCTTCAGCGGCCAGCTGTACGCCCACAAGGTGAGGTATCGTGCCGATGCCAACAGCTTCGACGAGGCTGCGGGGATTGGATTTCAAATGTGCAACCAGGTCTTTGAAGTTATCAAAGGGAGCATCATTGCGCACCGTCCAGACAGGACTGCCACCGCCCAGATATCCAATTGATGTGAATTGTTCGGGATGAACTTTGTTCACCTTCATTGCATTGGTAATCAGCATTTGGTGATGCCAATGCAAAATTGTGTGTCCATCGGGTTTCGCGCCCAACACGGAACGGGCCGCATTCGCCGCTGCCGCACCGGGTTTGTTCACGATGACCAGAGGTTGTGGCAGGAGATTATTCTCTTTCACATATTTGGCCACCAGCCGTGCAACTGTATCGGTACGACCACCTGGCTTAAATCCGACAAATACCCTGATTGGCTTTGTTGGAAATTCAGCCTTTGCCTGCCCCGACGAAAAAATGCCCACTCCCGGAGTGAACACAATTGCAGTCGCAATTCCAGCAGCCAGTAACGAAACTTTTTTGGTAGAGTTCATCGATGTCTCCCTTTGATAACGAAACTATTCTGTCCCTTGCACGGGACCTATTCTTAATTTTTAAATCAACTCTTCAACTTCGCTAACATGATCACAATATGGAATCAACTAATTTAGAACTTTAGTTTTATAATATGGAACTAGTTCACAGCAGCCTTTGTCTCTACATTTCCGATTTTACGAGAGATCGATCGCGCAGCCGACAGAAGCTTCGGCGCCCAGTCAATAAGGGTATCCTGGGATACCCGGAACACAAGTGTGGATATGCTTATCGCCCCAACCGGTACGCCTCTGAAATCGAATATGGGAGCGGCAATACAACGGACCTCATCACGAAATTCCCTGTCGTCCATTCCATAACCATACCGCCGTGTTTCTTCGAGGCGAGCGAGAAATGTTTCCGGATCCAGAATTGTGAGCTCGGTCATTTTTTCGTAGTTGATTGCATGTGCAATCTCATACATTTCCTGCTCCGGAAGAAACGCGGTCAAGGCTTTGCCCAGTCCAGTGC
>JBPCWG010000175.1:0-2898 GCA_051009705.1 Methyloligellaceae bacterium
ATGTCCGGATTGCCCATATAGAAAAAGGGAATGGAATACCTATCGTGGCCCGAGTGGTTGATGACCCGATGAAGTGTTGAGCGGTAGGTATCATTAGTCCAGCGGGCAATCATATCTCCGAGATTAACGACATATGTGTCTTTGATCGGGGGCGCATCAATCCAGCCCGCAGCTTCATCCCGCACCTGAAGTCCACCACTATCATCCTGCAGCAGAAGTGTCAGAGTTCCAAAATCTGTATGGGCGCCGGCGCCTTTTTCCCCGGGTTTGGGATTCGGCGGTTGTTCCGGATAGTGCAGCAGTCTCAATGTCGCCAGTTCGTCTCTGCTGAATTCGTCAAAATGGATTTCATCCAGTCTCAAAGACAGAGCCAGGCCGCGCATCAATGTTCGCGCCACACCCAGCATCTGTTCATAATAGTTTTCCAGCTTGTCCCGAAACTGAGGCAGGTTTTTCGGCCAGATGTTGGGACCGTGATTAAATTTCCCACTCACCACGCGCGGATCATCTTCGCTCAGGTCGCGGCCAATGTAGTAGCCTTCTTTTATATCCGCCGGTGCGCCGGGCTCCAAAGTCTGTCCCCGAAGTTTTTCATAGCCTCGGTTGCAGTTGGACTGCGCCTTGTCTACTTTCAGCTTTTCTTCCAGCGGCAGGGCAAAGAACTCGCGGATAACGCCAAGGGATTCTTCGCGCATGTCCGCCGAAATGCCGTGGCCCCGTAGGTAAAAGAAACCTTTGTCGAGGCAGGCTTCCCGAATTTCATTTCCTATCCGTTTTTTCGAAGCCGTATCGTCCGACCACAAGTCCGACATATCAATGATGGGAAGCGTCACTACGCCCTCCTAAACAGGTTAAAAGCTTGTTTGTTCTAGTTTAGAGTTAGAAATTGACTTTCTCAAGCACGCCGCACATCGCGCTCGGATATTCTCCTTCCTTAACTCCCATGCAAAAACAATCTTTGCACATCACTCTCCGGCAGGGGTCATCTACCAAAGACCGGGTTCTCAAGTGTTAGCAATGGCCGATATATATCTTTCGAACGACTTGTTCAGCACTGTCTTGGCATCCGATCCAATGACCCTGTCAAAATAGTGACCGTAAATTCTCTCGAATTCGAAATCCTGTAGCGCCGATTCCATAAACCGGATTTGTTGGATGTTAAGCGGGATGAAATTCGGATAGCTCCTCATAAAAGAAAGGGATTGGTGGTCCATATTGACCGTCAATGTGTCTCCTGAACAGATCACACCTGCACCCTGAGCTCCTTCAGACCAGTGCAGGACTGTCGCGCCGGTAAAATGACCACCGCAGCGGATGAGGGTCGCACCGGGTAGAATCTGATGCGTTTCATTATGCCAGAATTCAATATTGTCGTTAGGCTGTATGATCCAGTCCCTGTCGTCGCCATGCAGATAGATAGGGATATCGCCAAATCTTTGGCTCCAATGGCCCATGGTCGTATAGAAGTGGGGATGGGAGATAGCGATGGCACTCAGGCCCCCCAATCCGTTAATCAGATTGACAGTGGCATCATCGATGAAGGCGACACAGTCCCAAAGGATATTGCCATGTTCCGTCTGGATCAAAAGGGCACGTTGTCCGATACCAAATTTGGGTTCGGTGCCGATACCCGTAAGACCCGGTTCATATTGATGAAAAGAATTTCTGTGTGTGACCGACAAGGCGTTCAAGGTTGTCCACTTCTGGCCGGTCACCGGGACGTACTGGCGCTCTTCCTCACAAATTCGGCAAGCATCCGGAGGCGCATCCGCTTCCGGATATTCCGTTCCACAAGCCATGCAGATATAGGCGGGCATGGAGTCCTCTGTTGATGCTTCTGCTTAAAGTTCACTGCGCAGCTTTCTCTCGTCAGGTTAGCATAGGAGGAACACCAGGAAAAGTCGTCGAAGTAGAGAAATGAAGACGTCAACCAATTTTAAATCTGGCAATACTCCGGATTGCCTACTAATATTTTCTCGAACCGATTCTGCCTATTCAATTTCGGAGACCGGGTGACCACACGATTGCTCGCAATCGATGGGCATCATTTGGATTTCGTCATTGATCGGGGAAGTTCCCGTTTTGGAGTTTTCGCATGCCAAGCAAAAGTAATGACCAGCAAACCAGAGTCGGGATTGATACGGGAGGAACGTTCACAGATATTGTGCTGGCGGGAGGCGGCGGGGACATCCATGTCACTAAGGTCCCGAGCACTCCCGACAATCCGGCCATCGCACTCGTTGAGGGTGTTCAAAAAATCTGCGATCAGGCGGGACTGGCCCAGTCCGGGCTTGATGCGCTCTGTCATGGCACGACGGTTGCCACGAATGCCTTGCTGCAATCGGAAATCGACCATCTCGCCCTTATCGTAACCAAGGGCTTTCGGCATATTCTTGAGATCGCCCGTCAGGCCGTCCCCGATGGTTATGGCAATTCCTATTTCTGGGTCAAACCGGAGCGTATCGTTCCCGTTCATCGGGTGTTCGAAATCGATGAACGTCTGAACTACAAGGGTGAAGTCCTGCGCGAGCTCGATGAGGACAGTGTTCGTACGGTCGCGGCGCGTCTAAAGCAGCACGGTTTGAAAACGGCAGGGCTTTGTCTTATACATTCCTATGCAAATCCCGCGCACGAACAAAAGGTCCGGGACATTCTTCTGGCGGAATATCCGGAACTGAGCCTCTCCCTTTCGAGTGAAATCTGGCCTGAATATCGTGAATATGAGCGTGCCGTCACAACTCTGGTGGACGCCTTTGTAAAGCCTCATATGAGCAGCTATCTTGGCCGCATCGACCAGCAGATGCCCGAGGCCCTTAAAAACAAGCCATTTCTTGTGATGCAGTCATCGGGAGGTGTTCTGAGTGCCAAACAGGTTGCGGACAAACCAATTTCCACGGC
>JBPCWG010000176.1:0-2901 GCA_051009705.1 Methyloligellaceae bacterium
GGGTTACCACAATCTTCACGGGAACAAGAATATCCCGGCCCACCAGATGCTTGCGGTTGGCAAATATAACTGTCGAAGTCTGACAACCATTGACGATCTGGTAATCGAATATTCTGAGATTGGGGCCCGCACTCTCATGGTCACGGCAAACAATCGTAATACCATTGTTCAGCAGCGGAAATATAGTCGCGTCATCGCGGTTAAGCGTCTCATTGATCCCCGAATTGACGGGATTATTGATTCCCTGAAACCCACGCACATTTTCGATAAACACATTGCGGTTGATGCGGTCGACCATCGGATGACTGATGATGCTCAGAAGGTCATCGACGAGAAGGGCCCCCAGGAAAGCATGTGCGACCCCGGCGGTTTGCGGCAGTTCCCGCAACCTGTAGGAATGAACCTCGCTCATATTGCGCCTCTGCAAATTACGTTTCAGGTCGATGAAATCGCGGAAATCAACGGGAACAAACTGGACCTCGGAAAATTGCCCCGTTTTTTCAAGCAGGTCTTCTGCCGATACGATACTGCCCCGGAGCACCTCGTCGCCGACCCATTGACCCGTTGATACATAGTAGAGCTGAACTGCCGGACGTCCGGAACGCAACCACTCGGAGCGTTCGAAAATGCTTTGTTTCAGATCAAAAGCGTGCAGCACGGCGTCGTTTACCGGGCCCCGCAGATCTTTCTGAAAAAAGCGCAGAACCCCCATGGCGAACGAATCCATTTTTTGCGCACGAAATTCTCTGTCCATGGTCGCCTGAACAAATACAAATCGAACATCGAGCACACGATCTTCTGATATAATGCGCTCTAGTTCTTCAATTGTTGAGATGATCTGATTGTTGACGACGATGGCTATACCATCGAGCCCGATATCATTCTGGCCATCGACAAAAACGTCACGGGCATTGTAATCGTTGCGGACGGTTCTGAGAACAACGGTATCGACGGCGCACTGGGCGAATAATCGGGGTTTGTTCGGTTCGGTTATCTTTCTTTTGCGGCTGTAATCTTGCAGAAATTGATCAACAACTAGATCCATACCCCGTTTCGCCGCCATAATACTACCGAACCAACACCCGAACCAACACCGACAAATTCAAATTTGAACAAAATTATTTAATACCCTCTTGAACCCCGGTTGTCACGTCAAACAGGTGGGGTCAACGCCAACTTAATGCAGAAATAATGCTGAATTTCCGCCACGGGAAAAGGCTCAACAGGGAATTCAGGGAACAAAGCCACAAGGCAAACTATACCAATATGGTGCCAGAACGGACACGAAAACTGGAATTCATTCAGATACTTGTTTAGATAGAGCCGGCATGCGGATTCAGGATCCTGCAATAAGAATAGGCAGAGTTACCAAGGACAGACCGGTCGTAGCAGAGCTGGAGAGCGAAGTGACAAAAAATTTACAGGCGATTTTAAATCATGTTGATCAAAACACCGATGAAGCTCTTGAGCGGCTGTTCGAACTCCTGAAAATCCCGAGCATATCGACGGACCCCGAATATTCCGGCCACTGCCGGGACGCAGCCGAAACCTGTTGCAAATTTCTTGCGGAAATCGGCTTCGAAGCCCAGGTCTGCGCCACCCAGGGGCAACCCATGGTGCTCGCCCACTGGCGAAGTGAAGAGACAGACAACAAGCCTCGCCTCCTGTTTTATGGCCACTATGATGTCCAGCCTGCGGATCCGCTCGACTTATGGCAGACACCGCCCTTCGAACCATATATCAGGGATGATCCGAAAAACGGACAGGTCATCGTTGCCCGGGGAGCTTCGGATGATAAAGGTCAGCTCATGACTTTTCTGGAAGCCTGCCGATCATGGAAACAGGTGACAGGAACATTGCCGGCAAATATAACCGTTCTGCTAGAAGGCGAGGAAGAATCAGGCAGTCCAAGTCTCGGTCCCTTCCTCGAATCCTATAAAGAACAACTTCAGGCGGACATTGCTCTCGTTTGTGACACCGGCCAGTGGGACACGAAAACTCCAGCGGTCACAACCATGCTCCGGGGCATGGCATTCACGGAATTCGTCATCAAAGGGCCGAGTCGTGATCTACACTCGGGAATGTACGGCGGACCTGCCATGAATCCCATTCGCGGCCTCGCCAGGGTTCTCAGCAGTTTTCATGACGAAAACGGCCGCGTGAGCGTCGAAGGCTTTTATGACGGTATCGTTGATCCTACATCGGATCAGCTCAGCCAGTGGCAGGACCTGAACTTCGACGCATCGGCTTTTCTTTCTGATGTCGGGCTTCACCATCCGGCCGGAGAAAGTAGTTATTCAGTTTTGGAGCAACTCTGGTCTCGCCCGACCCTGGAAGTCAACGGGCTGATCGGCGGCTATACGGGCCCGGGCAGTAAAACAGTTATCCCGTCTATGGCTTCGGCCAAGATCACCTGCCGTCTGGTGCCGGGTCAAGATCCGGCCCATATCCTGGATGCTATCAAAGCCCATGTAAATGCCCATGTTCCAGCAGATTGCACGGCAGAATTCATCAAAGCGGAAGGCTCGCCGGCGGTACAATTCGACACGAACTCCGAAGCCATTCTGTCTGCCGCTGCGGCTCTTGAGGACGAATTCGGCTCAAAACCCGTTATGATGGGGTGCGGGGGATCAATTCCCATCGTCGAATCTTTCCAACAGGAACTCGGCCTCAACGCGCTCCTCGTTGGTTTCGGCCTCGAGGACGATCAAATTCACTCGCCAAATGAAAAGTACAATCTCTCAAGTTTTAATTCCGGTCGCCGGGCCTGGGTTCGAATTTTGTCAAAATTAACAGAATAAAGATGTTATCCTATTGATAACGCAACCTCTCTTGTTGGCAATGCCGGTTTGTCTGTGACACCCTTGAAAGACAGCACCGACCAAATAAAACGAAGTTGAA